>CAZYDL010000131.1:0-9008 GCA_964646305.1 uncultured Desulfobacula sp.
TTGGAGATTAGCATTCCCAGGCCAAACATGCCGGGACGGGTTATGGGTTATATTTTATACATATCCTGATTTTCAAGATAATAAAGAGTTGCGCCCACAGGTGCAAAAGATAAAAATATAATATTCAGCCATGGGATTAAAAAAAGCAATCCAAATCCAATGTGAAACATTATATTCTTTCTTAAAAACCCAAATCTTATTTTAAAAGGATACATACGCCTGGCTGGAACCAGATCTGTATTGTCCCAGGCCAGAAACACAACAGCAACAAGGGAAGAAATAATCATGATAATAGGCCCCAGTGGGGTCAGCAATCCTGCCGCCATGATAATAAGCACAATCAATACAGGAATAATTACCCGTGGAATTTCCTGTTTAATCAAATAGATAAAAAAGCTGATCCATGATCCATGTTCCAGGGGCTGTTCTTTTCCCAGTATAATTTTTTCTGTAATCCTTGACATATAATCCATTATAAAAACAGCAAAAACCAATTGGGCAATTAAATAGGCAAGTACCATGGCAATACCGGAAAGAAATAGAGATAAAAGCCATGAAACTGCTTTCCATACATATAAAGCCATGCCTGATTCCGGCATTGACCAAATTATTTTGAGAATTGAATCATGCCAGTACAGGACAAGGCCAGATAAAAAAAGAGCTAAAAAAAGCACAATTACAAACCGTAAAATTCCAAGTATTAGGAGTTTAGGAGTTTTAAAAGCAAAAATCACACCTTTAATATTATATTTTATTCCACGAAAAATATTCATTATTTACAACTATTTCCTTTTGCATGTCGACAATCTGTTCCATAATGCAGATTGTGCAAGCATACACTCTTTCGCAAACTAAATTCAAGGTGGAAAATTGATGCGACACTTAGACGATTAATCTGGAATACATTTAATGCAGTATGTTATATCCTGTGAAAATTCCTTATAAGCAACATTTGTTCGCTGCAGAATTATATTATCCTGAAGCTTGAACATTTTTTTATAGCAATCAAAAAAATCCAGGCTGTCATGATTATTTAATCCTTTTATGTCTCTGGATTTACAGACAATCTGCCAGATATTTGTTGTATCTTTTGTTATGCTGGCCTCTTTTAATATGGCCATTACCTTTTGTGAGGTATGAATTTTTTCCGGTGCGCCGCTGCTTTCGAGCCTTGATGCATTGTTTACAGCTTTTCCAATGGCTGTTACAATTTTTCTTTTCTCGCTGCCCAAAGGTCCGATCATGGCAGAACCTATTTCAAGTCCTGCTCTGAAACTGATGTCTATCTGTGCTTTAGTCAGCATTTCTTTCACTTTGCCACTCTTATCCATCATATGCTGACCTTTTTTTAGGATATTTATCTCATTGAAAATGGAAGAAATTGTAAAAACCATCAGCATTATTCTTTCATATATTCCCATGGAAAAATAATTCTTTACATCCCTGCTCTTGTCAAATGGTGAAGCATTCTGGAGAAAAACACAATCACCCATAAAATTATCCACTCTGCATGAATATTTATATGCGTTATTTGCAGATATCTGGTGACACAAATTTAAAATAAAAAAATAATCCCTTGGTCTAAAGTGTTTTCTAAGACTTGCAGATCCAACCATATCCATGAAAGCATATACGCCATCTGTTATATTGACAGCTTCCATATTAAGCTGGTTTTCATTCACAGCACCCACAGCTTTTAGATATTGTTTCTGAGCATTGAGCTCAAGCTCTTTGTTTTTCAGTTGTAATGCAGTTTTTCTAAGACGTTTTTCTTTTCTCCAGATGATATGAGCAGCCTGCTTACCTCTTGCACGGCCAATATATGCAAGGGATGCCATTTCAATGGCAGATATCAAAAGATTTAATCTTTTTTTCAATTGATTTTCATGGACAAAAATCCCATCAATTTTGACCAGTAGTTCTTCTTGAATGCTATTAAATACAATAGCTCCATAATCAGGTATATAAGCTGAAACAAAATTTTTTGCTTTAAACTGAATCACAATGGAATTATTAACTTTTAAATCAGGCAGAGATTGAAAGGAATCACCATCATAGGAGAGAACAGAAACTTTAGATTGTTCTTGGTTTGCATCTTTTATAGTTTTACTAAGGTCAATAACAAGTATTTTAATGCCCTGTTCATAAAAATCTTTATGCTTTCTTAAAACAAATGAAATAATACCATCAGTCTCTTTTTTTGCGCCAAACTGAGTATCTTTATAAAGCCTTACAGGTGATAAGCCTTTATAACGAACGATCATATTTCCAAAATATTTAAATACTAATCCTGATAATCCTCTGCCGTTAAATTTATGCATCACACCCCTGTCCCATTTAACAGGAGGTAAAAATTTCAGATAGGTTCTATTGGTACCAAGGAGTAAACCCACCTGTTTTGCCTTGAGCAATTTAAGAGCAAAGGATAAGAGAAAATCTAGAGTGTCTTTTTTTTTGAAAACAATGCGTTCAAATTTGTCTATATCAGGTAATTCTAATTTCATTTTTGGAATACAGGCTTAAAAAAAGATCAGTATCACTGTTTTTCATGAGATTTTTATAAAAAAGATTCTGAAAAATAGAAATTTCCTGTGTTTTAAAAGAGATCAGCGAGCCAATAAAAAAAACATGATAAATACGATAGACATTATCTGACACAATCTTTAATAATTTATCTTTTCGTTGTTCCATGCGAACAATCCAGTCATTTAATGTCCTTATATAATGAGTCCTGAAATTCTCTGCATTTAAAAGTTCAAACCCGGAAGACCAGGCAAGCTTTACAAGATCGTGTTCTAACATAAGCTCACCCCCTGGGAACATATATTTATCAAGAAATGAGTTTTCCTTGTCCGTGGCTCTTTTGGTATTTGTGGTAATGGTATGCTGCAGGAAAAGCCCGCCTTTTTTAAGGCTTTTGTGGACAATTTTAAAAAAATCAAACATATTTTCGCTGCCCACATGTTCTGACATTCCAACACATGAAATCTTATCAAATTTCTGGAAACCAAGATCCCTGTAATTGAGTATTTTTATGTCTATTTTATGGGATAAGGCTTCTTTTTCTATCCATTTTTGTGCATACTCTTTTTGCTCTTCACTCAGTGTAATGCCTGTTACATTAACCCCATAATGTTTTGCTGCATAAACAGCAAAATTACCCCATCCACACCCAATATCAAGAAGTGCTTCACCTTTTTTAAGCCTTAATTTCCTACAGATAATATCCATTTTTTCATTTTGAGCATCAGCCATTGTGGCATTTTGATCCACATAATAACCACAGGTATAGCCCATGGTTCTGCCAAGGAAAAGCCTGTAAAAATCACTTGGAACATCATAGTGATATTCAATATTTTCCTTCTCTTTTTGTCGCGATTTAACAAAGAACTTGGAGCAAAATTTCACAATACTCTTTTTTTGATTTTTTTTAAGCAGTCTCTCACAGCACAATTCATAAAGCTCTTTTATACTGCCGGATATATCAAAATATCCTTTTATATAAGCTTCACCAAAAGAGAATGCATCGGGAGAGATAAGGGCCTTAAAAAATTTTTGATCTTTAATAAGAATTTTATGCTTGATATTTCGCTGGGCAGTCGAATATGTATTTCCGTTTGTATCAACGACTTCTAGGGGGATCATTTCGTGATTGAGAATCTGGATAAACTTTTTTAAAAAAAAAGATTCTTTGTTGGCATAAAGTTTCATAATTCCACCTTTCATAAAAGATTGAGATTATAAACAAACCAATTTCATACACAATTTTTTAAATTCTATATTATTAAATTAACGCATGAATATAATATAGAATATATATTAAAAACCATAAACAAAATATCTGATTATGTAAAGGAAAAAATCTGAATAATTCAAGAAATTGCTTTAAGAATATTTCTGGCCTCCAGGACTGCTCTGGAGATTTTATTTTTTTTGCTTCCAAGTTGAATTTTAATGGTCTCTTTTTTAATAAATTCAAAAACAGCAATATTCTTTAGAGCAGTGCTTATGGAATCAAATGATTTTTCTCTATGTTTTTTTGAAAAACCAATGGTCAAGGCATTGGGTTTAATATCAAGTCTTTGCACACCTGCCTTAATACAATAAACTCTAAGCATAATTTTTAAAAGCATATTCCGGGCTTCCTGGGGCAGCTTGCCATACCTGTCAATCAGCTCTTTTTGCATATCTTTTATATCTGAAATATTGACAATTTTTGACAATCGTCTGTATATGGTTAACCGCTGTTCAACAGATTCAATGTAATCATCTGCAAATCCTGAAGAGATGGCAACATTGATTTCAGGTTCAAGGGGTACAATAACGTCTTCACCTTTGAGATCATGGACTGCATTGTCCAGCAGTTTTAAAAACATATCATAACCAACTGCTGCAATATGACCTGACTGTGATGCTCCAAGAGCACTTCCAGCACCTCGTATCTGCAAATCCTTCATGGCAATCTGAAATCCTGATCCAAGATCTTTATGCTCCATTAATGCAGACAATCTTTTTTTGGCATCCTTTGTCAACAGGTTTTCATTGGAAATAAACAGATATGCATAGGCCTGGTGATCACCGCGCCCTATCCTGCCTCGCAATTGATAAATCTGGGAAAGACCGAATCGTTCAGCTTTATTAATAATCATTGTGTTTGCAGAAGGTATATCAAGACCTGACTCAATAATGGTTGTACACACAAGAACATCAATCTCAAAATTTACAAACCTGAGCATTATTTTTTCAAGCTGGGTTTCAGACAATCTTCCATGTGCAACACCAATTTTGGCACCCGGCACAAGCTTTTTCAGGTTTTCTGCCATTTTAAATATGGTTTTTATATTATTATGGACAAAAAATATCTGTCCTTTTCTTGCAATCTCTTTTGTAATGGCATCTTTTACTATTGTATCTTCATATTCAGAAATATAGGAGACAATTGGCTGCCTGTCAGCCGGCGCAGTTGTAATAACACTGATATCCCTCATGCCGGTCAATGACATATGCAGGGTTCTCGGGATTGGAGTTGCAGTTAAAGCAAGGACATCTACATAGGATCTCTTCTTTTTAAGGGCTTCTTTATGCTTAACACCAAAGCGCTGCTCTTCATCAATAATCAAAAGCCCCAATGATTTAAAATCAATATCCTTTTGCAAAAGTCTGTGTGTTCCTATTACAATATCCACAAGACCTGAATGCATCTTTTTAAGAATCTCTGCCTGCTCTTTCTTTGATCTAAACCTTGATAAGCATTCAATATTAAAAGGATAATTGGCAAATCTCTCCTTAAGTGTTGAAAGATGCTGTTCAGCCAGTATGGTAGTTGGCACCACAAAAGCCACCTGCTTTCCATCATTTACAGCTTTAAATGCAGCTCGTATGGCTACTTCTGTTTTGCCGTATCCAACATCCCCGCAGACCAGACGATCCATTGGAGTGTCAGACTCCATATCAAGATGCACATCATCAATCGCCCGCAGCTGATCACGGGTTTCTTCATGAATAAAGGCTGCTTCAAAATCATTATAATAATTATCAGGTCTGGAAAATGAAAAACCTTTATTGACTTTTCTTTTTGCATAGAGATCTAAAAGGTCTGCTGCAAGTTTTTCAACCTCTTCTTTTGCTTTGGCCTTTGATTTTATCCAGGCTTTGGAACCTATTTTATCAAGGATAGGTGTGTAGTCGTCAACACCAATATATTTGCCGATCATCTCAATTCGATCAACGGGCAGATATAATTTATCATTGTCAAGGTATAAAATAAGAATAAAATCCTGGGAGATACCATTAAATTTTAAATTGCATAGTCCTTCA
Organism: uncultured Desulfobacula sp.; assembly: GCA_964646305.1. Classification (GTDB taxonomy): domain Bacteria; phylum Desulfobacterota; class Desulfobacteria; order Desulfobacterales; family Desulfobacteraceae; genus Desulfobacula. Next base: position 5,818 of record CAZYDL010000131.1, read on the forward strand.
TACTGACCCACCCCATGTTCAAAATGGACAACAATATCACCATTTTTAAGCTCTTCCGGGGTAATAAACTGTGTCTTTAAATCTCTTCTTGCCCGTGCCTGCCTGCGGATTCGTTTTTTACCAAATATTTCATTTTCTGTAACAAGGGCAATGCCCTGATCCTTTAAAACAAAGCCGGACGACAAATTTCCAAAAAGATAATAAATCCCCTGTTTTTGCTCCCTGCAGGAGATAAAAGATTTACAGGGTAGAGGTTCAATGCCATAGGGTTTAAGCAGTGACAGCAGCCTTTTTGCCTGTGAATCCTGACTTAAAACGCAAAAGACTACTCTTTTATGATCCAGATGTTCATTAAACCACTCAACCAGAGGTGTTAAAGGATTTTCTCTTACACCTTCACGTTTTAATGATAAAGACAAATCAGTGTTGTCCTGGTATTCAAAAGAAAGTGCTGAAATACGCCTGGAGTTAGAAGTTCCTGCTGCCACATCAAGGGTTTTAAAGGAGGTGTTCTTTTTTGATTCAATGATTGACTTTACCTTGTCCCACTGCAGATAAATGGAGTCATGGGACACACAAAGCCTGTTTTCAGATATGGTGGTCTGGTAATTAAAGCTCACCTTGTTTTGATAATCCAATGCCCCTGCCCCAAGCTCGTCTGGAGCATCCTGTATGAAAAAAATATTTTCAGGAAGATAATCAAAAAAACTGTCAAGCTTCTCATAAACTATGGACAGCATGCTTTCAATCCCGGGGAACCTGCCAAATTCACGGGTTTTATTTACATACTTCCTAACCTTTGAGGCATCAAGCCCTGCAGTGGTTCCTGCCTGTCTTAACCGCGCAAGAATATGGGGCATATTATCCTTAGGTACTATTGCCTCGGTGGCAGGAATAATGATTATTTCATAAATTTCCTTAATACCTCTCTGGGTAAATATGGAAAAATAACGCATGGATTCCACAAGGTCACCAAAAAACTCTATTCGAACAGGGTATTTTTCCCCGGGACAAAAAACATCAAGGATACCACCCCGCACAGAATATTCACCAGGGTCTTCAACAAGAGAAGTTTTTGTATATCCTCCATATTCAAGTTTTAAGATAAGCTCATCCCTGTCAATCTCTTCATTGGCAATCAGCAATTCAGAAAAGCCAAGCATCTCTTTTTTGGGAATAAGCTTTTGCAAAATTGTCTGGACTATGGTCACAATAATCAAAGGTTTTGAAGCATCATCCAAGATTCTGGATAAGACGGCAAGCCTGTTTGTTGAAGTCTCTTTATGGTAGGCAAGAGATTTAAAAGGCAGTATATTATATCCAGGAAAGAAAAGTAGCTGGTCGTGATTTTCAGGCAGAAAAAATTTTAATTCCTCTAAAAAGCCCAAAGCTTTTTTAATATCTTTTAAAATAACAACAATTGGAACATCCATGGTTTTATACAATTGGGATGTCAGATAAGCTTTATGGGAGCCTTCTGTGGGAGTAATGACTATACTATTGTTTTTATTTTGTATTTCTTGGATCAGGTTGTTTGGCATTTTAACAATAAATTTTCAATATATGATATGGTTTGATATTTAAATGGGCACTATATCAGAGTGTGATATAGTTTAAAAGCTCTTATTTTGAACTGGTTTCTTAGAAAGATTTCAAAAAATATCGAGCTTGATAGTTGCCAAAAGATATCACCCATAATCCGTTCCAGAGTGTTTACCTTCTGGCCGCTGGATGGACATTGCAACAAGTTCTAAAATGACTTGAGCTAACTGCCAAAAAATCGGATTCGAGATGCGGGTCAGCGTGTATGCAATTGTTGGATGACTTCTCTAACATGATAGAGGGGCAAGTTCCTTTTCAATTTTTTTTGTCAATAAACTTAATTCCTTGGTTTCACACTGCCAAACTACTATAACGTTCCACCCAAGTTCAGTAATTTTTTTTAGATTTAGTTTATCTCGTTTCACAGTTCCCGCAAATTTTTTTACCCAAAATTCGGTATTACTTTTAGGTGTTGTAGCATCAGGGCAACCATTATGCCGATGCCAATAACAGCCTCGAACTTCAATAACAGTTTTGTACTTTGATAATACTATATCTGGTTTACCTGGAAGGTCTTTCCGGTGTAACCGAAACCGGTAGCCCAGTTTATGAAGAAGTTTACGAACAATTATCTCTGGAGAGGTGTTAGAAGACTTAATCCTGCTCATATTCCAACTTCTTTTGGATTTAGACAGGTTATCCATTGAAGTTAGTAAATTTTTTCAACTGAATAAAATTTATAAATATCTTCTTTATGGGAATCTAAAATATCCATAACTACAGGACGATTTTCGATAAGTTTTTGAAGTATATTACGGGCAAATTCTTTTTCTGCATGATGAACAGCTCTATGACAGAAAGGACATAAACAGAAAATATTGTCTAAGACATCTAATGGTTGGTCGTATGTTTTCTGCAATGAAATAGGCAACAAATGATGAGCTTCAAGGTATGGAGTATGTGAATATCTAGATATAAATAAATTATGACTTGGTTCAAACTCGCATTTATAGTTCGATAATTCCATCCTATGTACAGCTAGTTTTCTATCCCGTTGAAATACGTCTCTTTCTTTTGATGTTTGAATTTTAATTTCGTCTGTTTCATGTATTACTCCTTGATAGACTGACTCGCTTTCATCAATTCGGTATTCTGAACTTTGCTGCCTCCATACATCTTCATTCATTTCCCCTAGCCAAAGTTCATTGTTTTTTTCAAACATAAACCATACATGCCCTGCAGCAGGCTTAAAACCAGCTTTCACCGAAAGATAAAGGCGTAACTCCGTTTTGTTTGGTTTAGGGAACAATAAATTCAAAAAAATACTCTGTCCTGACGGGTACAGTTTAAATAGCTTCTTGGCCATGGCAGGATTGGCGTGAACAGGACCAACATGTATATTATCTTTTTGGAAATGATTGATTAAAATTTCTGATTCAGTATCCGTTGCAGTAATTTGAGAGTCATAAAATTCTCTTTCTGTAACTAAAGAATATGCTCCGTTATCTGTGTGAAATAAATTGATTTGATTTTGACCGAATTTCATTATGTCACCTAATAATCTATTTGTTCAAGTGTTTCAACGATTTTTTTTCCAATTTTAGATACAACTGGAACGGCAACAGAGTTACCAAATTGTTTATATGCTG
>CAZYDL010000131.1:9018-9383 GCA_964646305.1 uncultured Desulfobacula sp.
CTTAGCAACAGGAATAATAAATTCCTCAGGGAAACCCTGTAATCGGGCACACTCGCGCGGTGTTAGCATTCGAGGATTTTTCCCTTTTTGGGGAACAAGACATTCTTTTCCATCTTTTCCGTATCGAGCTACTATTGTGTGAGATGGTTTTTCTATATCGGCACAAAAAGCTGTAAAGCCGGTTCCTCTGGCAAGGTTATTTGCGGTTCTTCTTTTGTGTCCCGCCCACAGTTTGTCCGAGATTGTGAATTTCACATCAACACTCTTTTCCAAAACCGTTTTTAACGGAATTGAATCCCCATTTATTGATGGAAAAATAAATTTTTTATCTGTATCTCTTAAACAAACCATATAGCACCTAATAC
>CAZYDL010000132.1:0-9378 GCA_964646305.1 uncultured Desulfobacula sp.
TTTCTTCTCAAGTTTTAATATCATTCTTTCTCTCCTGTTAAAATTAAACATATAAAATAAAAAAAGGCTCTTGGAATTTGTCCCAGAGCCTTAAAAATGCAAAAGCCCCGGATGGTTTGTATGTCCACCCGGGGCTTTAATATTTGTAGTTATTAAAGTTTACGCCGAATGAACGCTCCTAAAAAAGAAGAAGAAGCGTCCAAAATTAAATAGTGTAATATTTTGTGCAATGTTTTTATTCATAATAAACTTTACCTTTAAAAAAAGTCTTATAAAATTACAGAGCATTTACTTTGTTGTCAAGATAAAATTTTATATTGCTCGACAGTTTCCTGTCCTTTTATATAAAATTATAATTTTAATAACCAGGATATAGTTTCTTTCCATAGGGATTCAGAGCAACTTTTCTTAAAGTATCCAAAATGTCCGATTCCTTTTGAATGAACTTTTTTTGCTCTAATATAGTTTTCTTGAATAACAGCTTTTTCAAGGGAAAGATGAAGTTTTGTCAAGGCCCTTTTAGGGGCGTATGTATCATCATCAAAACCAAATGATAAAATGGGTATATTTAAATTTTCAAAACAGCTTGTATCCAAATTAAATTTTTTGGATACAACATAATTTTTATCGCGAGCCCACTCTCCCCAACGTCTTATAAATTGAACCGGCAGGTTTTCATTTGATATTCCAAGTAAACGGGTGGGGAATTTTGTTCTGCCAATGCTTAAAACAGGAATTAAAAAATACCAGAAAAAAAGCATTAATAAGTTGCGTGGAAAAGGCCAGCGGCTCCAGTGGGGAAATGAGGCTGCGATCAGGATGACACCCGTAAGCTTTTTGCAATTTTTTGATAGACAAAAAAGCTGGCCGCCAACACTGTGTCCCAGCAGAAACACTTTTTTGGCAGAATCCTGCGTACCTGCATATTTGATCAACGCATTAATATCCTGTATGCCCCAGTCTTCCAGCTTTAGTTTTTTATAATCCTGATCAAAGCAGGAATCACCTGTCCCCCTATAATCAAATGTAATGGCTGAAAAATTATTCTTATTTAAAAATTTGGCAAATTTGTCATAAAATCTTCTTGAAACTCCAAAAGCACCACAAATAATTACTATTCCATTATTTGTCGAACCTTTTGATCCATGCAGCGTTCCTTTTAACTCATATCCATCAGAACACTTGATTTTAATGTCTATCCCAGCCACAAACAGCCCTTTTTTTTAAAGTAATTGCGATGACTCTAACTGAGTCATGGTGTTATAATCAGTCATGTCACATTGAATGGGAGTAATGGAAATATAATTTTCCAATAATGCATTGACATCTGTATTACCTTCACCTTTTATTTTATCTATGCTGCCATACCAATAATAGGATTTATTTCTTGGATCAATCCGTTTTTCAAATTGCCTGGAAAGATTATACGATGCCTGCCGGGTAATTTTTATTCCTTTAATTTTATCAATTGTAATGCCTGGAGCATTAATATTTAAAAATGTTCCTAAAGGCAGGCTGGAACCATGAATTTTATTTACTATTTGAGCAATAAATTGAGACATTCCAGTGAAATCTAAAACATTTCCTTTTTTAAACATGGAAACTGCAATACCCAATATGCCGTTTAATGATGCTTCTCTGGCAGCTCCTATGGTTCCGGAATAGTTGATATTAACGCCTGTATTACTACCTGGGTTAATCCCTGAGATAATAAGGTCCGGTGGTGAGGTGTAAAATTTAAACAGGCCAAGTTTAACACAGTCTGCAGGTGTTCCTGTAATGGAATATCCGGCACCACCATTACTTAAATTTACTTTATCAACCCTCATGGGTTTATTTAGTGTTATACCATGGCTTACTGCACTTTTTTCTCTATCTGGTGCAACCAGCATAATGTCATGATCAGGTTTTAGTGTTTCATATAATGCCAGGATTCCCGGAGCATTATATCCATCATCATTTGTCAGAAGTATTTTCATGATTTATTTTTTTTTTCCAAGATCAGGCTGCTTGAAATCAAGCTCCACCTGTCTCTCTCTTATCTTGACTCTTTGTTTATAATAATGCAGTAAAAAATGTAATTTATATATTTTGGGATGATATTACAAGGAATAGATGATATGTTTGAAACCGCAGTTAATTTTTTTTTGACAATTTATAAAAAAGCTATAAGAAATCAAGAAGGTTAGCTTGTTTTTTATATAAAACAGAAGAAAGTCCAGGATAGATAGAATGCCCAATAAACCCACGTATCAAGAATTAAAAAAAAGAGTAAAAGAGCTGGAGACAGCCCATACCGAACTAAAGAAGACAACAGATGCTTTGGTAATGGAGAGGGATAGAACACAGCAATATTTTGATATTGCCGGAGTTATGTTGATCTGTCTTGATAGCAACCAAAATGTAATCCAGATAAATAAAAAAGGCTGTGAGATTTTAGAATATGCAGAAGATGAGATCATAGGAAAAAACTGGTTTGACAATTTTCTTCCCCAAAAAAACATTACAAAAATAAAAAATCTATTTGAAAAATTTATTTCAGGTGAAAAAGCAGGTATTGAATATTACGAAAAGTCAATTTTAACCAAGAGTGGAAATAAAAAAATCATATCGTGGCATGATGCAATAATCAAAGATGATTCAGGCTGTGTTATCAGCATTCTTAGTTCAGGAGAAGATATTACTGAACGCAAGCAGGTAGAGGATGCATTGAAAAAAAGTGAGGAAAAATTTAGGATAGCATTTAAAACAAGCCCCAATGTAATTACTCTCACCAGTGTTGAGGATGGTACATACATTGATATCAACGACGCGTTCACAAAACTGCTTGGATATTCCAAGAAAGATATCATTGGAAAATCTTCAATGGTGCTTAATATATGGAATGATTTAAAAGATCGTGACCTCTTAATTTCAGGACTTAAAAAATGTGGCCTCGTGGAGAATCTCGAAGCTGAATTTAAGGGTAAAAATGGAAAAATTATTACCGGCCTCATGTCTGCATGTATACTGGATATCGAAAATAGAAAATATCTGCTCTCCATTACCCAGGATATGACAGAAAAAAAAGAGGCTGACCAGGCAATGCGTTTGATGAAATATGGTGTCGACCGTGCCAGTGACTGCATATTCTGGATGGATAGCAAAGCGCGGTTTATCTATGTTAACAATGCTTCTTGTAATCTATTGGGTTATTCCCATGGTCAATTGCTCTCCATGAACCTAAACCAGATTGATCCAAAGGCTTCTTTAGATGCCTGGCCGGATCGCCTTGCACAATTAAAACAAATCAAGTCAGATAGATTTGAATCAAAGCATAAGACCAGGGATGGACGTTTAGTCCCTGTAGAAGTCACATCAAGCTATGTATTATTTGAGGGAGAGGAAGGCATTTTTTCATTTGCGCGTGATATAACTGAACGGAAACAAGCAGAGCAAGAAACAATTAAAGCCCAGAAAATTGCAGATGAACATGAAAAGATGGCTTTGGTTGGCCAGATAGCAGGGAAAATGGCCCATGATTTTAATAATGTTTTAGCTGTAATAATGGGAAATGCCCAGCTTTCACTTATATATTGTAAAGAGGAAAAGACAATTAAAGCCCTTGAATTGATCTTTAATCAAACGATACGGGGTAAAAATTTAACGAAAAACCTTGTTATCTTTGCAAAAGATCAGGAACCAAAGCAGGAATTTTTCAGGTTAAGTGAAAAAATTGATCTTGTTTTTAACCTGTTAAAAAAGGATCTCCAGGGCATTGAACTGATAAAGGAAGATAAACCAGGAGTACCAGATTTACTTGCTGACCCGGGAATGATTGAACACGCCCTTGTTAATCTTATTCAAAATTCAATCCATGCGACAAGTATGGTTGAACGGCCAAGAATAATCATAAGAACATTTCATAAAGATAAAAATATTGAAATTGAAATTGAGGATAATGGATGTGGTATCTCAAAAGAAGCCCTTGATAGAATATATGAACCTGCTTTTACAATGAAAGGAAACTGTGATGTAACAAATTCATATAAACCAGGTATTAAGGGAACCGGCTATGGAATGGCCAATGTTAAAAAATATATTGAACAGCATAAGGGTAGTATTTTAATTGATTCAAAAGTCGGTAAAGGTACAAAAATTACAATCAGTTTTCCTGTTATAAAAAAAGAGTTAACCCAAAAAGAGATAATGGAAATACAGAAGGAAATTTTTTATTTTGGAAAACATATCCTTCTTGTAGAGGATGAATTTGCCATTTCAGATGTCCAGTACAAAATACTAACCCATGAACCAAACGACCATCAAGTTGATATTGCAGCTACCGGTCAGATGGCCATTGACCTGTTTAACAGGAATAATTATGATTTTGTAAGTTTGGACTACATCCTTCCAGGTGAGCTCAATGGAATGGATGTGTATAAACACATCAGGCAGACAAATGATACCCTTCCAATTCTCTTTGTTTCCGGGAATTTAGATTTTTTAGAATCCATTAAAGAATTAAAAGATCAAGATCCCTATCTTGATCATGTTTCAAAGCCCTGCCAGAATAAAGATTATATAAACAGTATTAATGAGCTCCTGGAAAGAACATGAGTTGATGGTAATCCAATAATACATTATGGAAAATTTTGTAATTACAATAACATTTTTACTGATCGGTATAGGATTAAAACGTTTACCAGCTTTTTCTGATGAAACCGGAAATGTATTAAATCTGTTTGTAATCTATATATCATTGCCGGCATTGGTTCTTCTCAAAATACCTGAATTGGTCTTTTCCAAGAATCTATTAGTCCCTGCGTTAATGCCATGGGGAATGCTGCTGTTTTCTTGTGTACTAATATTAGTTTTGTCCAAATTTTTGAAATGGGAGCGCGAAACTACAGGCTGCCTTCTTCTTTTGGTTCCGTTGGGTAATACTTCATTTCTCGGAATTCCAATGGTTAAGGCTTTTTTTGGTGATCAGGCTATTCCTTACGCGTTATTATATGATCAATTGGGTTCTTTTTTGGCTTTGGCAACCTATGGCTCCCTGATTTTAGCTATTTATGGAACAGGTGAAAACAAACCAAGCTTTAAGAATGTAGTGAAAAAAGTTGCTTTGTTCCCTCCATTTATTGCATTAATTCTCGCCTTTATTTTTAAGGCTTTTCCCTATCCTTCAATTGCTGTAAATCTGCTGAATATATTAGCCTCCACATTGATCCCCTTAGTAATGATTGCAGTGGGTTTTCAACTGACACTACAATTGGATAAAAAAGTCATGACCCAGCTATCCATAGGACTTTTAATTAAACTTATTGTTGCACCTGTAACTGCATTATTATTATGCAAATCAGCAGGCTTGGAAGGTGAATCCGTGCAGGTTTCAATCTTTGAGGCTGGAATGCCGCCAATGGTTTCCGCAGGAGCACTGGCTATATTAGCAAAACTTTCGCCTGCTCTTACCGCAGCATTAGTCGGCATGGGCATTGTTCTAAGTTTTGCTACATTGCCAATGCTTTATCAAATGCTGTTATAGAAAATTGAGAATTGTAGAATCAGGGGGCAGAACAGATTGTGTAGAGTTTTGGCAAATTTCCAGATTACAGGTTCATGGCTTGTTCTTTTATATCAAATATTATAAAAGTTAAAAAAAAATTTTTGGATGGGTAAAAAATAATGGAAAAAGATCAGGTGTTTGCCTGTAAAAAAGAGATAGTTAAACCCTTTGAATTTAATAAAGAAGTGGCGGATGTCTTTGACGACATGCTTAACCGCTCTGTACCTTTATATGCTCAAAGTATACAAAGACAAGCTGAGCTTGCAGCACAATTTTATCAAAATAACAGTCGAATGTATGATCTTGGATGTTCCCATGGGAATCTTGGGATTAAAATATTGGATCATTTTAAAGCAAGAAAATTCCCCCCATTTTCAATGGTTGCTGTGGACAGCTCAAAACCAATGATAGAAAAATATTCTAAACGGCTTGACAGACATGACAACCTTGGACAGGTTGAACTTGTATGCGGTTTTCTTGAGGATATTCAAATTAAAAATGCCTCTGTGGTCCTAATAAATCTCACCCTGCAATTCCTTGATCTAAAAAAACGTGATGATCTTATAAAAAAAATTTATCAGGGTATGAATTCCAATGGCATACTGCTTTTAACGGAAAAAATTATCCATGCATCTGAACCCATAAATGCGCTTCAAATAGAATTTTATAAAAAATTTAAGATTGAAAATGGATACTCCAGGCTTGAAATCAGTCAGAAAAGAGATGCCCTTGAAAAAGTTCTTATTCCAGATACCATACAAAGTCATGAAGAGAGAATTTTAAAAGCTGGATTTACACATTTTGATGTCTGGCTTAAATGGTTTAATTTTGCTTCCATGGTTGCCATAAAACAATAATTTTGCAAAATAGAAAACCATAAAGGTCACATCTGAAATGGAAAAATTACTTATAAACAGATCCTATCTTAAAATTGATCACTATTATGATAAATTTAATACACTGATAAAAGAAAAACAGATATTTCTCAATAATGCCAAGGGTAATTTCTTAAAATTTAAAAATATTCTTGGAAGAATTTCAAACCATAATCCATCTTTTATTGATCTTAATAGTCGTGCCATTACAATGGGTGATAAATCAGATATCACAAAAAAAGAATTTAAGCTTTTAAATGATCAATTGGGACAGCTTTGTCCATGGCGAAAAGGCCCTTTTAATGTTTTTGGAATTAATATTGATTCTGAATGGCAGTCCTGGATAAAGTGGGAAAGGCTTGCAAACCATATTGGAAATCTTAAAAATCGTAGAATTCTCGATATTGGTTCCTCCAATGGATATTATATGTTTAAAATGGCAGCATCAAACCCTTTAATGGTGCTTGGTGTTGAACCCCAGAGTTCATTTTACTTTCAATATCTTGCCATGCAGAAATTTTTAAACCTGGACAATGTGTATTGTCTTCCCATTCCCCATGATGAGCTGCCCAGAATGGATAAGTATTTTGATACAATATTCTGTATGGGTATTTTATATCATCGAAAATCTCCCATTGATATGCTTAAAAATATTTATGATTCCATGAGATTGGGAGGTGAGCTGGTCCTTGAAAATCTTGTGCTTGATTCCAAACGCAATCTTTGTCTTTTTCCCAAAAACAGATATGCAAAAATGCGTAATACTTTTTTTATACCTGATCTTCTTGTTATGGAATCCTGGCTTTTGCGGGCAGGTTTTACAAATATCAGGTGTGTTGATGTGACAAAAACAGGTTTTGAAGAACAGCGAAAAACCAGATGGATTCAGACTGAAACATTAAAGGATTTTCTTGATCCTGATGATCCTGATAAAACCATAGAAGGTTATCCAGCTCCTGTGAGGGCAATCTTTATTGCAAATGCAGGTTAACGGCTCACTGTTTTTATTATAGTAATATGGGTTCTGCCTGATAATTTGTAATATAATATTGATTCTGTTTCTCAAAAAACACAACAGCATCAAGATAGCCTACCTCTCCATCTGTTTCGTGTTTAAGATTCATTTTAAATTCCTTTAAAGGATAAATACTCCAGTCATGGGAAATACAGAGAGCAATCTGATTCTTTTTAAGACCTTTTATCTGTTCCACCATGAATTCACATAAATTATCCGATGTCTTTTCAGGATCTTCCATAATGCTTTCATCAATACGCTTGTCAAACCAATTGCGTAAAAAAAGAGTGTTTTCCTGTTCCTGCACGAGCTTAACAGCTTTTTCCACATCTTTAATGTATAAAGGGCTAAGTTTTTCTGTTAAACAATTGTGATCAAGGGCAATATTGTTGTGTTTTGTAAAACCTTTATCAATTAAATAGGCAGTCTCAATACATCTTCCTATAAAGCTTGAGCATAATTTTGGTACAGGGTTTGACCTGAGTTTTGAGCCAAAATCAAAGGCATAATCTTTACCAATATCTGTAAGGCCCATGAAGGGTTCCTCTTTTGCCTCATTTGCAAAAAATCTGTCTGAATGGCGGATGAGAACACTTATTTTGGTGATGCCCTGGTCTAATATCTTATTTATGGATTCAATGGTTTCTTGTGTTTTTACTTTGTATTTTAAAGCCATATATGTGGTCCTTTAATCTTTTTATTGAATAGTTTTCATACTCTATGCTATATGAGCTGTCAAGTTTTACAAGTCCAGTGCTGTGAGCCCAAGTGATTATGAATCCAAATGATTATAATATAGATGAATATATCAAATCCCTTAAAAACTATAAAGGTTTTGCAGGGGATATTGTCTGCCATAAAACCTTAAAAAGTCACAAACCTGTTTTTGCATCTGAAAATTTTAATTCAAACACCAATCTGTTCTTACTTTTAAAAGCTCTTGGCATTAAAAAACTTTATAATCACCAGAAAACAGCCATTGAGATGATTCAAAAGGGTATTCATACAGTTGTTGCCACACCCACTGCAAGTGGTAAAAGCCTTATTTACAACCTTCCTATAATAGATAATATCATAAAAGATCATAAATCCCATGCTCTCTATCTTTTTCCCTTAAAGGCTCTTGCACGGGATCAACTTGAAACAATAGAGCAATTGCTCAATTTTGCTGAAACAATGGATATTGTCCACGAACAATTAAAAGCTGCTGTTTATGACGGGGATATCTCTTCTTATCAAAAAACAAAAATTCGAAAAAACCTGCCCCATATTTTATTAACAAATCCTGAAATGCTGCATTTATCACTGCTTGCACATCATCACCTGTGGGAGGATTTTTTCAAGAATTTAAAATATATTGTCATTGATGAAGTACATACATATCGTGGAATAATGGGTTCCAACATGGCCTGGGTATTTAGAAGGCTCCAAAGGATATGCAATCTTTATGGTTCAAAACCTGTTTTTATTTTCTGCTCTGCAACCATTGCAAATCCAGCATCCCTGGCCCATAAACTGACAGGTCTTGAGGTAAAGGTGGTAAATGAATCAGGTTCTCCAAGCGGGAAAAAAGATGTTATTTTAATGAGAGGCCTTGAAGGTGCGGCACAAACTGCAATTGCGCTGATTCATGCAGCTGTTCACAGGAATTTAAGAAGTATCTGCTATACACAGTCCAGAAAAATCACTGAATTGATTGCTCTCTGGGCTTCCCAAAAGGCCAAATCTTTTTCAGACAGGATCACAGCTTACAGAGCAGGTTTTTTACCTGAAGAGAGAAGATTGATTGAACAGCAGCTAAGCTCAGGAGAGCTGCTTGCCGTTGTATCCACAAGTGCCCTGGAACTTGGAATTGATATTGGAAACCTTGATCTTTGCATATTGGTCGGCTATCCTGGAACAATCATGTCAACCTGGCAGAGAGCAGGCAGGGTAGGGCGTGA
>CAZYDL010000133.1:0-9369 GCA_964646305.1 uncultured Desulfobacula sp.
ATATTAGCCTCCAGGTGCTGGTTTTATAGTGCCTGGGGGTTTTTAAAATTATAAGGGTGTGCAAACTTTTTTACCTCTTTAAAGATAAATTCTTTTTAATTTTTAGTTTCGAATTTTTAATTCTTTTAGTTATCCTTAATTCAAAATTCGAAACTAAAAATTAGTCAACAGGAGACAAAGTGCCGGAAATTGCGGCATAAATTAATAATTTAAGTACCAATATAACTAAAATGCACGGAGGGAAAGCATGACAACAGACAATTTAGCTCCAGTCAGTGGAAGTTTAATGGTGGTTGGCGGTGGAATCAGCGGCCTTACAACTGCCCTGGAAGCTGCTGAAGTGGGGTATGAGGTCTTCCTTGTGGAAAAGGAAGCATCACTTGGTGGAAGAGTATCCCAGCTTAAACACTACTTCCCCAAACTTTGCCCGCCTACCTGCGGACTTGAAATCAATTATAGAAGGCTGAAAGACAATAAAAATATTAAGGTTTTTACCATGTCTGAAGTTCAAAATGTTGAGGGTGTGGCTGGTGATTATACTGTTACTGTAAAAACTGCACCTAGATATGTAAATGAGAACTGCACAGCATGTGGTGAATGCGCCACAGTATGTGATACTGAAATATCAAATGAGTTCAATTTTGGTATGGATCGCAGGAAAGCTGCATATCTACCCCATAATATGGCATTTCCTGTACGATATGTAATGGATCCAGCCATGGGTACAGATGATCGAGATAAAGTAAAAGAAGCCTGTAAATATGAAGCCATTGATTTTGATATGGATGAAAAAACCATAGATCTTAAAGTTGGTGCAATTGTCTGGAGTACTGGATGGACCCCCTATGATGCCACAAAAATTGACAATCTTGGATTTGGCAGATTCCAGAATATAGTGACAAATATGATGCTTGAAAGAATGGCATCTTCAAATGGTCCCACAGCAGGAAAAATTTTAAGACCTTCCGATGATAAAGAGCCTGAAACCATTGCATTTGCACAGTGTGCAGGTTCAAGGGATGAAAACCATTTATCATATTGTTCCTACATCTGCTGCATGGCATCTTTAAAACATGCAACCTATCTTCGAACACAATATCCCGATGCAAAAATATATATCTATTATATTGATCTGAGAACACCAGGGCTTAAATATGAAAAATTCTATGCAAAACTTAAAGAAGATGAAAATATCTTTTTTATAAAAGGCAAGGTGGCTGAAGTATCTGAAGAGGAAGGATCAGGTAATATCAATCTTGTTGCAGAAGATACCATTACAGGTGAAAAAATAAGACAGACCGTTGATATGCTGGTACTTGCAACAGGTATGCAGCCCAATACAGCCATTGATAAACCAGATGTTGATCTTAATTACAATGAAGAAGGCTTTATCATCAATGACTTTTCAAAAGGCGGTATGTTTGCAGCCGGCTGCGCCAATAAGCCTGCTGATGTTGTAACTTCTAACCAGAATGCCACAGGTATGGCGTTAAAAGCCATTCAGACCCTTGTAAGGAGAGGATAATCATGGATAAAAAATATGGAGTATATATCTGCACAGGATGTGGAATCGGTGATGCCCTCGATATGGAAGATCTCATTGCTGTTCCCGATGAAGAGGGCATAAGCTGTACAACCCACCCGTTTTTGTGCTCAAAGGAAGGTGTAGCGTTAATTCAAAAAGATATTGATGATGAAAAAGTCAACGCCATGGTCATAGGGGCCTGCTCAAGACGTGTTAACTTTGATGTCTTTAATTTTGACGGATGTATTATTGAAAGAACAAACTTGAGAGAAGGTGTTGTATGGCCGCACTCAAGAGAAAAATATCCAAAGCTTGAAGAGGATCAAAAAGATGATGAAGAACATTTTGATCCAATTCAGATGAAAGCTGAAGATTATATCAAAATGGGTATGATAAGAGTTGAAAAAGTAAAACTGCCTGAACCCTATAGAACAGAATCTTTTTCCAGAAAAATTCTGGTTCTTGGCGGCGGAGTAACAGGTATGTCATCAGCCCTTGATGCTGCAAGAACTGGATACGATGTTACAATTGTTGAGAAAGCAGACAAACTTGGCGGTTATGCAGCAAATATGAGAAGCCAGATGCCTGTTTGTGAACCCTTTGATAGCTTAAGGCCTCCAATTGTCAGTGATCTGATTTCCCAGATTGAAGGGCTATCAAATATTGATGTCAGGACTTCCACTGAAGTTGCACGTATAGCTGGGCAACCAGGGGAGTTCACAGTTACATTTAAAACACCGGGCGAAAAAATCGCCTTTGATGTTCCATTTCCTCTTCCAGACGAGATGCTTGTGGATGAAAACGGCAAAGATCTGACAGCAGAAGATGCCCACACCAAATATCTTGAATATAATGAGGGACGTGAAGATATTCTTCAGTTAGACCCCACAGGAGAGCTTTATGGGGCAGTTATTCTTGCAGCAGGATGGAGACCTGATGTTCTTGAAGGTGAACAATATGAACATCTTGGTGTCGAACTTGATGATGTTATCACCAATGATGAATTTGAAAAAATTGCAGCCAAAGGTAAAATTGTCAGACCTTCCGATGGCAAAGAAGCTAAAAATGTTGTGTTTATTCAATCGCCCGGCAAAGATGAAGATGATGCAGACTTTGAATATACAGGCTCTGTAACAAGCCAGGTTGCTTTAAAGCAGGCAAAATATGTAAGAGATGATTATTCTGATGGTAAAGCATATATAATTTATCAGCATATGAGAACTCCAGGCCTGCAGGAGTATTTTTATAAAAGCATGCAGCAGGAAGATGGTATCTTTATGACAAAAGGTGCTGTAACTGAAGTAACTTCCCAGGGCAATGGCATTGCAGTTACTGCTACAAATACTCTTTTGGGTGAAAATCTTTCCATTAAGGCTGACATGGTTGTTCTGGCAGGCGGTATGGTTCCAGTTACAAAAGATGATCCAGTTATTAATCTTGCATACAGACAGGGACCAGGATTCAGAGACAATGATATTTTTGGTCAATATGCAGATTCCAATTATATCTGCTTTCCATATGAAACCCAGAGAACTGGCATTTATGCTGCCGGTGCTGTTAGACGAGCTATGACCATTGAAGAATCCATAGAAGATGCAACAGGGGCTGCTTTAAAAGCCATCCAGTGTATTGAAAGCTCTAACAAAGGAGTAGCTGTTCATCCAAGATCTGGGGATATGACCTATCCTGACTTTTTCTTCCAGAGATGTACCCAATGTAAACGCTGCACTGTTGAGTGTCCCTTTGGCGCCCTTGATGATGATGAAAAAGGAACACCAACTGCTAATCCAACAAGATGTAGAAAATGTGGAACCTGTATGGGAGCATGTCCTGAAAGGATCATCTCTTTTGCAGACTACACGATTGACTCCATTGGTTCCCAGGTTAAAGCAATTGGGGTTCCGTCGGAAGATGATTATGATGAGCCACCATTCAGATTTCTTGCACTGATCTGTGAGAATGATGCTTTTCCTGCCCTTGATATGGTGGGTATGAACAAAATGGATTATTCTCCAAATGTTCGGTTTATCCCAATAAGATGCCTTGGTTCATTTAATGTTATCTGGGTCAAAGATGCACTGGCTCAAGGTATGGACGGCGTTATTCTCATCGGGTGTAAACATGGTGATGATTATCAGTGCCACTTTATAAAAGGTTCCGAGCTGGCAGAAACCAGAATACAGAAAATTGGTGATGCCCTTTCAAGTCTTGCTCTTGAAAAAGAGCGTGTGGCCTTTACAGAGATTGCCATTGATGAATATGACAAACTCCCGAAAATAATAAATGCCTTTGTTGATGAAGTTGAAGCCCTTGGTCCCAACCCATTTAAAGGATTCTAAGTGCCACGGGCGCTATGCAATGCATACCGCCCGTAAGCAGAATAAAAGAATCATATAATTTAAATAAACTTGAAATAGTTTACAATAGTCAGGAGGTATCACAATATGACTGAAAAATATCTTGTTCAACCAGATCTTGATTTTATAGCCCAGGTAAAAGGTCTTGGCGGAGAAACTTTAAAAAAATGCTATCAATGTGCCACTTGTTCTGTTGCATGTCCCATTGCTCCTGAAGAGAGTCCTTTTCCAAGAAAAGAGATGATCGCAGCTTCCTGGGGCCTTAAAGACAAGCTTGTAAATAGTGGTGATATCTGGCTTTGCCATCAATGCGGGGATTGTACTGACCTCTGCCCAAGGGGAGCTGCCCCTGGAGATGTTCTGGCTGCAATCAGATCCATTGCAATTACAGATTATGCACAACCCCAAGTCCTTGCAAAAGCAGTTAATGATCCGAAAAAACTGCCCATACTCCTTGCAATTCCAGCCATCTGGTTTGCTATCCTTGCATTTATTACCATGAATGGCAAAGAGACCATGGAAACAATCTTCCATACTCTTTTTGGCGATATGCTTGGTGGCCGTCTTCATTGGTCCCATGCCCATGAGGGAGAACATGTAATTGCCCAGGCTGATTTTTTCTCAACCTGGTTTGTGGACATGACCTTTGTACCCATTGCAACAGCAGTAGCTGTTGTCTTTTTTCTAAGCCTTAAAAACTTTTTAAATAATATTCATGAGAATGCCGTTCTTGAAGGCAAGACTGACAAGACAACTCTGGATTATAAAGAATTTTTCCAGGCTCTTTTAAGGGTTATCCCCACAATTTTAAAACATGACAAATTCAATGAATGTGAAACCAATAAAGACAGAGCAACTCCACATATGATGGTTCTTTATTCATTTATCGGCCTTTTCATAGTTACTGCAATCGGATTCATTGCATTATATGTTTTCCAAAACCACGGCCCCTATTCTCAGTTAAATCCAACGAAATGGCTGGGCAATATTTCTGGTGTTGCGCTGGTCATCGGATCAGGATTAATGATTAAAAACAGACTTGATAAAAAGGATGATCAGATAACATCCTATAAAGACTGGTTTATACTTGTTATTGTTTTTTCCCTCGGCCTTACCGGCATGCTCACTGAAATGGCACGCCTTGCCCACATGGCAGGTATTTCCTATTTCTTTTACTATCTGCATTTGATAGCAATATTTGAGCTCTTTGCTTTTTTACCATATTCAAAGATGGCTCATCTTGTTTACAGATTGACTGCCATGACATATGCAGAATATGGAAACAGGCGATAAAGGCCTTTCAGCCAAAAAAATTATAAAGGTCTAAAGTAAATCATACCAGGGCAGAAAAACTCTTTTCTGCCCTGATTTTCCTCTCTTTTTTCAAGCAATATGTTCAGTATTATTAAACTTATTTTATAAAAACTAAATTTTTCATTGCATATTCTCCATAACTCTGTAAAATGGGTAATCAATAGTGAGAAATCAATAAGTATTTATAAAATTATTTTATACCTTGCCTTAATTTTTCACCATTAACTGCTAAATTATTAAATTTTAATCAGGAGATAAAAGGTTTGAACACAATTGCTGTGCTTCCAGGTGATGGAATTGGACCCGAGGTTATGGAACAGGCTGTTAAAGTCCTTAAAAAAGTTTCAACTCTGTATAAATTCAGTATTGAATATGAATATGCTGATGTTGGTGGTGCTGCCATTGACAACCATGGCAAAGCCCTGCCCGATTCCACAATAGCCCTTTGTGAACAAAGTGATGCCATCTTATTTGGATCAGTGGGAGGCCCTGCATGGGAGCATCTTCCGCCGGAAGAACAACCTGAACGCGGAGCTTTACTACCTTTAAGAAAACATTTTGATTTATATTGTAATCTTCGACCTGCAAAAGTTTTTCCATCACTTGCATCGGCATCTCCTTTAAAACCAGCAATTGTTAAAAATGGGTTTGATATTCTATGTATAAGGGAACTTACAGGCGGCATCTATTTTGGAGAGCCAAAGGGAAGGCAGGGTCAAGGCCCTGATGAAAAAGCCTATGATACCATGGTATATTCCAGGTGGGAGATACAGCGCATTGCCCGCATGGCATTTGAAGCTGCCCGAAAACGTAAGAACAGTGTGACATCTGTTGATAAAGCCAATGTCCTTTTTTCCATGGTGCTGTGGAGGGAGACAGTTGCTCAGATTGCAAAGGAATATCCAGATGTTACCCTGGAAAATATCTATGTGGATAATTGCACAATGCAGCTTGTTAAAGACCCCCATCAATTTGATGTTCTTTTATGCCCCAATATGTTCGGGGATATTATTTCAGACGAATGCGCCATGATAACAGGCTCAATGGGACTTTTGGCCTCGGCAAGCCTGAACGAAGAAAAATTTGGTCTTTATGAACCAGCAGGAGGCTCAGCCCCTGATATTGCAGGAAAAGGCATAGCCAATCCCATTGCTCAAATTTTATCTAGTGCCATGATGCTTAAATATACCTTTGGATTTCCTGAAGCAGCCAACTCCATAGAAAAAGCAATCTCAATGGTTCTTGCCAAGGGGATTCTTACTGCTGATCTGACAATGGACAAACAACAACCTGTAAATACCCAGGAAATGGGAAATGCCATTATCAATGAGATCCGCCCTTTTTAATCTAATTATTGGATAGCATATCCGGGATTCAGATTTATCATTGGCGTATCCACTGCCTTCCTGCAAGCATATAGATAAAAACAGAACTCAAAATCAGATATCCAAACATCTCGACATTTTTTGTCTTAAAAATAAAAGAAAGCATAATAACAATTGATGCACTAATCATAAAAAACAGCGGTTTAGGGATATGCTTGAGTATCACTCGCCCAAAATGTGCAAAACGAATATGACTCACCATTAAGATGATAGTTGCACAGGTCACCCACCACAATATGCCCGGTACTGCAACAAGGGATGCACCAAGAACGATCAATGCTCCCGCAGGACTGGGAAGCCCGTTGAATATCCCCTCGGGCAGATCTGTCCGGTTTTTATCCACCGAGACAAACCGGATAAGACGGAATGCAACTCCGATAATAAAGGAACCACCAACAAGCCATGCCAATGAACCGCCTCTCTGCACGATAACATAGGCTGGTGCCAGTCCAAAGCTGACAAAATCTGCAATATCATCCAAATAAGGGCCATATTTGGTTCCACCATGCTTTAGAGCCATACGCCCGTCAAACAAGTCAAATAATTGCCCCATAATAATGATACAAATTGCCCAGGCAAAATAGTGGTGATGGGTTAATATAAGGCTGGCCACACCACAAGAAAAATTAAGTGAGGAGAGGATATCTGCATAGAGCCGGTTGGGTATAAATTTAACAACCACAGATGCAGATGAAAGGATAAGGCAGGCTATGAGCACTTCATCTGCAATGTTTACAAATTCTGGATTGCTATCCATCAATGCACATAAGATAACAAGACCAAAGCAGATGATGGCTTTTATTTTGCCAAAATTATTGGCAGCCCCGGATAAGCTGATCCAGGTCAAAATACGCCGGGCAAAAAACTGGCCCGCAAATTCAATGGCCACAAGAATCCATACCAATTTTATTGATATGATTCCTGTATAGGCAAATCCAATCAAAGCCGGTAAATAGGTCAATTTATCACACATGGGGTCCAGCCATTCTCCCCAGGTAGACCCAAGGTTGCATCCTCTTGCCACAACACCGTCAGCACCATCAAGGATTGCTGCAAAGGTAAATATAAATATTGCAAAGGCCTGATAAGGAGTAAAAAAATAAAGGATAAATCCAATACCAGCCATGCCTGTCCGCCAGTAACAAATTGAGTTTGGATGTAAAAGCCATTGATGTGACATTATATATTCTTGCATATACTGTTTTTTAACAGCCAGGGAAAACCACAAGAAAAAAATAGTCCCAATGGCAGCAGAAATAATAATAACTAAAACTCTTTCCATTTTATCTTCCCAATTGATTAAATATTTTTTTTTACATCTACTTTACTTATCACTCTATCCATCAATAGTCCATTGGCATTACAAGGCAGAGGAAATAGATGTTTCCATTATTTAGCTGTAGGATAGAAAATCCGAGCTGTACCGGGTAGAACAAGAATACAAAAACACCACCAGAATACAAAAAGGGTTTCAACAAAATGCTGAAACCCTTTTTTATATTAGTGGCGGGAGTGACGAGACTCGAACTCGCGACCTCTTGCGTGACAGGAAACAAACTAATCCTTAAGCAACCTAATAGCACTGGTTTTGATGATTTTCCTATTCTATCTATTCCCCTATTTTACCCCGTTTTCAATCCAAAGTCGCAACTAAAACCCGCAACCATTTAATTCTATTAAAAACCGCCAAAAAAAGAACACCTCAAATAAGTTGTTTAAAAAAAGATTATTGTCTGTCTCAGGCACCCTGTAATCTGTCACAGCCCTTGTAATTCTGTAATGGTTTTGTACCCGAAATCATGTAATCATGTTACAAGCGCGTCAAAAGCCGTGTACTTAAAGCGTAACAGAAAAAAAGGCTTGTAATTACACCTGATACAAAAGTGTAGGTGCGATTAGATTCTGGATAATTTTTTACTGCCCTTAAATCCATTTTATATACTAGTGAAAATGAGTTAAAAGCGACCTGTTTTTATTGTCATATCCCTTTTTATAAATGGTTATCCTAAATAGTTGGTCTTAATTCACCAGACTTTAGTGACTCTAATCTCGCTTTGACCTTTTCAAATTCATCTTCACTTAAATAATCATCTCGATAAAGTGAACGAATAAAGTCTAAAACGTTTTTCTCACTTTTTTTGTTATTGCACGACCTGCAAGCGGCAACAAGATTTTTGTATGAATTATTTCCTTCGGGTCTAGAAACAACGTGTTCCAAGACATAGTTATTTTCATTCAGTTCTTTCAAGCAATAAAAACATCTATGACCTTCTCTTTCAAGAATGCATTTTCTGTATTTTGGCTCTTCAAAAAAATCGATGTCATCTATGTTGATTGGGGGAGATTCTTCTGGAATATTAACTACTCCATCAATTTCATACGGTAAAAAAGCTTTGATTCTTGTTCCATTGTATTCAGAGCCAATAACTTTTATACACCCCTTAGACTCTAAATTATTAAGTTTTTTGTATATTACACCTTCAGACATTGATGTCCCTGACTTGCCGATTCCAAACGCAAATTTCTTTCTTGCTGATTTAAAACCAATTAATGCTTCTTCTTCATCTAAAATGCGACTATGCCGAATGATGTATAAATAAATTGCTTGCTCATAAGTGTCCAGCTTTGGAGCTAAGAAATCATGAAAATCAATTATGAATTTTTGTACATCCATTTTGTTTCCTTTTTTTTGAGACTAACGCCTGTATCAGCCGTTTCACCCAGAGAGAGGTACGAGCGACGGGTGAAATCGGTCTGAATGCTGTTGTTATACCCTGCATTTAATTTT
>CAZYDL010000134.1:0-9353 GCA_964646305.1 uncultured Desulfobacula sp.
CATCAGCAGACCCGGATCTTTTTGTAGAAGTTCATGAGAAAATTAAGGCAAGATGTAATATAATTTTGCTTCCCACCACAGGCGGCGGTATGAACCAGACCACGGCTGAAAAACTGATTCCCATAAAAAGACTGGAACCTGAGATGTGTTCTTTTGATCCAGCCCCTTTTAATTTTGGTATTTTCCAGATTGCAGGTCGCTTTAAAGAGTATAAATATGATTGGGAACCAAAATATCTGGAACTAGTGAAAAACGTTACCTTTCGACCAACCTTTAATGATGATGAAATCTATGGGAAAACATTTCTTGAACTTGATACAAAGCCTGAAATTGAAATATATGAACTTGGCCATGTTTCCTATGTCAAATGGCTGCTGGAAGAGAATTTATTAAAAGCTCCTGTGCATCTGCAATTTGTATTTGGCCCCATGGTTGGCTGGATGACACCTTCTGTGAAACATCTTGTTTTAATCCATGACGAAGCAAAAGAAGTTCTTGGTGAAGAGAATTTTACTTGGTCTGTTGCAGCTGGCGGGCGTTTTCAGATTCCCATCACAACAACTGCCATGGCGATGGGAGCCCAGAATGTAAGGGTGGGACTTGAAGATTCCATTTATGCAGGAAAGGGTATTATGGCAAAAGCAAGTGCTGATCAGGTTAATATGATAAAAAGGGTTGCAAAGGAGATGAGCCTTGAACCTGCTACATCTGATGAAGCACGCCAGATCCTTGGATTAAAGGGACTTGATAAAGTGAATTTTTAATTTTATCTGGTGTCTGTATATATAAAGTAGTCTTTAAAAAAAGTTAAAGTTTAAAATAATAATTTAAAATATAGGAGGGCAACGTTGAATTATTCCGGTTATGCATCAATTCATGCTAGGCATATTCCTGATAAAGTTTGTCTGATAGAACGAACCCCGGCAGAGGGGAAAAGGCGGACTTTTACCTGGAAAGAATTTAATGACGAAATTAACAGAACAGCCAATTATTTGACAAAGGAACTGGGGGTTAAACGTGAAGATTTTATCATGCACCTTCAAAAAGATTCTTTGGAGTGGCTTGTAACATATTTTGCTATCATACGTATAGGGGCAGTGGTTGTACCATTGAATTTTCGGTTTGAAAGTTCTGATATCCTTTATGCAGCAGAAGTCTGTAATCCTGATGTATTTATTTTGGGATCTGAATTTTTGGGCGTTGTCCAGCCTGCTCAAAAAAATCTGTCAACGATTAAAAAATATATCTGTGTCGGCAAGGATGTTCCCGATGATATGATCGACTATAAAACAATTGTTAAATACCAGGATACGTCTGATGCACTTGTGGAAGTTGACAGGGATCACGGCCTTGCAATGATGTTTACTTCAGGCACAACAGGAAAACCAAAACCAGTACTTCATACTCATTTTTCAATTAATAATACTGCCGTTGGTAATGGAATGACCTATTTTGTTCAGACAGATGATAATTATCTGTTTTTCTTACCTTTATATCACAGTGGAACTATGTTTTTGTGGGCACCTTTTTATGCTACAGGGGCACAGGGAACAATTATCCGAGATTTCAGGGATCCCAAATGGATTATTGAAGCCATTGCAGAAGAAAAATGTACGGATGTACTCTTTGTAGTACCCATTGGAATTGCATTGCTCAATGCTCTGGATAAAGGGGATATTAATCTTTCTGATTATGACCTGTCTTCCTGGAAATATATGGAGATCGGTGCACAGCCCGTACCATTTGATATTATGAAGCTTCTTGTGGAAAAACTGCCATGTAAGGTGTCCAATATATATGGCATCACAGAAGGCGGTGGTGGTGGATTGTTTAATCTTTATCCGGAAGATGTTCTTTCAAGGCCTGGCTCCATTGGAAAACCTACCTTTGGTGTTGAAGCCAAAATTATTGGTCCCACAGGTGAGGACCTTCCTGATGAAGAAGTTGGCGAACTTGTATTGAAAACTCCAAGAATGATGCGTGAATACTATTCCAACCCTGAAAAGACTGAAGAGACTTTAAAAGATGGATGGCTGCTCACAGGAGATTTATTAAAAACAGATAAAGACGGATATTTCTATATTGTTGACCGTATGAAAGATATGGTTACAAGTGGTGGAGAAAACATCTTTCCCGTTGAAATTGAAGATGCATTGATGGACCATCCTGATATTGACGATATTGCATGTATAGGATTTCCTGATGAAAGACTTGTTGAAGTTGTCCTTGCAGTTGTTCAGCTCAAAGAGGGGAAACAGTTGACAGAGGATGATGTAATTGAATTTGCAAAATCAAAACTATCTATGTATAAAGTTCCACGTAAGGTTATTTTTGATCAGGTTCCAAGAAATCCGACTGGAAAACTGATGAAACCACAGTTAAGGGAAAAATTTACAGGACGAAAGGAAGCATTTAAAAAATTAGATTAGTTTTGACTTGACTTGCCATTGAACTTTAAATAAGTTTAGAGTTCAATGTGTACGACAGGTGGGGAGGGGGAGTTGAATTTCAAAAATTGAAACAGGTGCTGGAAATTTTTAAAACCAGCGCTCTTTTTTTTTATAAATTTAAATTTTTTAAGAAAGGAACTAAGTATGAAAATTCGAACATTTTTAGTATTATTGCTTGTCTTGATGGTAGGGTCATTTATGTTCACCGCTCCGGTATTTGCAAAGAAAAAACCCTCACTGGATAAATGGCAACCGGATTTTGACCCTAAAGGGGCAAAGTATAAGTGCATTGTTTCCAATGTATCAACTCCAGGTCTCGTGGGCACATTGGCCGGTTTTGAAATTCGTGATGAGGTATGGAAACGGACAAATGGTAAAATTTATGTGGATTTTAAACCCTACTCCATGCTGGGCGGCGAGGTAGAAGTCTTAAATATGGTTCAGATGGGTGCTGTCCAAGGGATGGGAGTAAGCTCTGTTGCGTCGACAAATCTTGGTCCCAGATTTGGTATCGTAAACCTTCCTTTTCTTGTAAATTCTTTTGAAGATCTTGATAAATTTATCAACAATAAAAAGATTTTCAGCCATTTTTTAAATGCAATGGATCATCAGGGGATTACCGGGCTTGATATTACCGGATATGGAAACTATGGGTGGGCAACCACTATTCCCGTTAAAAATATTGCAGATGCTAAAAAAGTAAAGTTCAGGATAGCAGAAGCGGCTGTTAATCAATTAAGCTACAGAAACTGGGGATTCAATCCTGTTTCCATGCCATGGCCTGATGTGCCGGTCGCTTTGAAACAGGGTGTCATTACTGGTCTGGATCATACTCTTACTGTCTGTAATGTGTCAAAAAAATTCGAAGTTGCCAAATATTTTACCCAGATCAACTATGCACAGGGGCTTTTTATCTGGATATTCAACAAAGCTTGGCTCGCAAGTCTTCCTGCTGATTTAAGAGAAGCTTTTATTGCCAGTGTTCACGATGTCTGTGCAAAGAGCCGAGTAAAATCACTCACGGAAGAAAATAATAATATTGCAAAAGCAAAAGCAAGTGGTGTCGAATTCTTTAAGCTTTCAGATTCAGACATGGCAACTTTATTGGAACAAAGTAAGGGAACATATGATAAATATGCCCCGGAAATCAATAAGGTTTATCCTGGTGATACTTATAAACCTGCAAATTTCTTGAAAGAAGTTCAGGGTTTTTTAAAATAATTTAATTGTTGTTCGATGACAAAAATTTAACAGGACTTGGTTTATGTTTGGGAAAATTTTAAAAAAAATAGACACTATTATGACCAATATTGAAGAGTGGACCCTTTTTATTATTGTAATGGCAGCACTTTTATCTCTTTTTGTCAACGTTATTTTAAGGTATGGGTTTAACTACACCCTTGCCTGGAGTGAGGAGTTAGTGCGTATTGTCATTATCTATTCAACATTTATTGGTGCCAGTGTGGCAGTCAAACAACGGGCTATGATCAAAATAGATGCCATTGTCCAGATCTTTCCCAAACTTAAACCAGGTTTGACATTTTATTCCAATATCCTGATGCTTATTTTTGCCTGCATTATGGTTTTCTTTGGGTACAAGATGACCCATCTACAGTTTTTGACAAACCAGAAAACAATCATTATGCAAATTCCCCTTGTCATTATATATTCCATTATGCCCCTGATGGGGGTGATGGTGTTTGTCAGGACTGTTCAGGTGATGATTCAAGATATTCGAGCTGGATTTTTCAAATAGATAAAAAGGGTTATTTTTATGCAGATTAGTGATTTGATTATTCTATGTATTCTTCTGGGTTTTATGACAACGTATATACCTGTTTTTTTGTGTCTATTTTTTACCGCATCTATTGGTTTCGTCGTATTTCTTGATATCCCGCTTGCCCTGATGGCACAGACACTTTTCAGAAGCCTTGACAAATTTACATTAGTTGTGGTTCTGTTTTTTATTCTCTGCGGTAATATAATGGTCAAAGGAAAAATGGTTGAAAAGTTGATGAATCTGGCCAATGGCCTGGTGAGCTGGCTACCGGGTGGTCTTGGTATGGCAGGTGTTATCGGCTGTGGTCTGTTTGGTGCTATTTCAGGGTCCACAGTTGCAACTGTAGTTGCCCTTGGGGGATTCATGATCCCCGCCCTTATCAAGAATGGATATGATGAAAACTACACTCTGGGTCTTATGACTACCTCACCAAACCTTGGTGTTATCATCCCCCCCAGTATCAGCATGATTTTTTATTCCATGATCAGCAATGTGTCTTTGGAAGGCCTTTTTATTACAGGTTTTATTCCCGGGATACTGATCATTTTTTGTACCT
Organism: uncultured Desulfobacula sp.; assembly: GCA_964646305.1. Classification (GTDB taxonomy): domain Bacteria; phylum Desulfobacterota; class Desulfobacteria; order Desulfobacterales; family Desulfobacteraceae; genus Desulfobacula. The sequence continues at coordinate 4,787 of CAZYDL010000134.1, forward strand.
GCCTGTATTCATGGATTCTTTATAGAAACAGGACTGATATCAATCGGCTTCCCGCACCTAATTTTACTCAGCTATGTGCTATTCTAAAAGAAGGATTCTGGGCAGTCATGCTGATCGTGATCATATTCGGCGGTATTTTTTCAGGCATGTTTACAGCCAATGAAGCCGCAGTAGTGGCATGTGTTTATGCTTTTTTTGTTGAACTTTTTATATATAAGTCCATGGGGTTTAAAGAGGTAAAAGAAGTAACTGTCAGTTCTGCTGTCACCAGCGCTACTTTACTTTTGATCGTGGCATCAGCCACATGTTTTGGGCGATATCTGACCTTTGAGAATATTCCCAACAGGGTTGCAGAAATCGTTGTGGCGAATATTGATTCGCCCATTGTCTTTTTACTGGCCATGAACATTCTGCTGCTCATTATCGGCATGTTTATGGATATTATCTCTGCCACATTGATATTGGGTCCGGTATTTTTGCCATTGCTCGGACCCTTTAATGTAGACCCTATGCATTTCGGCCTCATTATGACGGTAAATCTCGCCATTGGATATTGTACACCGCCTATGGGGGTGAGTTTGTTTATAACAGGAGCGCTGGCAAAGAGGGATATCATTTATGTCTCAAAGGCGGTCATGCCTTTTGTAGCTATTCAGATCGGCGTACTATTCTTTTTGACTTACTTTCCTGAATTAGTACTTTTTTTGCCGCGGCTTTTTGGATATCTATAAAAAAACAAAAGTCTATACAAAACAACAGATAAACAAAGCCAGAATTCAAAAGCAGTTCGATCTTTTTAAATTCCGGCTTTGTTGTCTTTACCCCATATAGCTATATGCCTTTGTCAATAATATTCTTATCATGTAACAGTCTTTCCTGGATTCCTCTTGAAACTTCCCAGTTTTTTTCAAAATCATTCCAAAAATCCTTGTTTTCATCTTTCCAGCCCTTCCCAAAGCGCCGGTTGAAAACATATCCAAGTTTTTCAAAAAGGATTTTCCAGGTGGGTTTGCCATCGTTTTTTGCGCCCAGAAGTTCATTTAATAATGAATCAAGATCGCTTAAATGTTCTTTGGAAAGATAGGAAATAGCTCCCTTTTTAATTGATTCCATTAGGGATTCTGGATTCAGTGAATTGGCCGTCAGCATTACGGCAGGGATATCTCTTTTTACGCATTCTTCCAGAAGTTTTATTCCATCGACTCCCATTATGTCTAGGATTGCAAGGTCATATTGGGTCTGGATAATTTTTTCAGAGGCTGTCTTGTAGTCCTGAGCAACATCTACTTGTGATTCATCCAGAATTTCCTGTATGGTTTCAATAACGTCCCATTCATCGTCAACAGCCAGTATATGTTTGTTTTTGAGAAAAGATTCAGTGCGTTTCATTTATTCTCCTTTTCAACAGATATATTACAATATTTTATAAGTCAGTGATTAATTCAAAAGATTCGGTAAAAACAGAACCACTTGTGGGAAAATCATCATTAGAATAATACAAATGATATAGGCTGGCAGAAAATAGGCCACCCCTTTAAATACCTTTTCAAGAGGGACATCTTTAGCCATGCCCCCAACCACATATGTCGTGGCACCGACAGGAGGGGTGACAGCCCCAAGTGTCGTCACAATGGTAATGGTGACCCCAAACCATATGGGATCATAGCCTAATTCAACAGCTACAGGGAAAAAAATCGGGATTGTAATAAGTAAAAGAGCCAGGGCATCCATAACTGCACCGCCGATCATATAAATTAAAAAGATGATGGCCATTATGGTCAGCTTGGAAAATGGAAGAGCCACCACCCAGGTGGCAATATCAAAAGGAATCCGTGTAATAGCCAGGAATCGTCCGAATACCATGGCCCCGGTAATAATGACAATCACCATACAGGAAATTTTCATAGTGTCAAAAATAGAATTATAAAAGTCATTCCAGGAAAGGCTTTTTTGGACTACGCCAATCACGACGGCAAAAAATGAACCGATGGCACCTGCTTCAGTGGGAGTGAACAGCCCGAAATAAAGTCCGATCATGACCACTAAAAAAAGGATGAGCATTTCAACCGCACCGGCAAGGGATTTTATTTTTTCTACGAATGTGGTTTTTTCACCCACTGGCCCCCATTCCGGATAGATGCTGCAAAGCACATAAACCGTTAAGGTCAGTAAAAGAGCCAATAGGATACCCGCGCCAAGACCACCATAAAAGAGCTTTGCGATTGACTGTTCCGTGGAAAGTCCGATGATAATCAGCACAACACTTGGCGGAATGACAACACCAAGCGTTGATCCGCAGGCAATAGCCCCGGTACTGAGCATGGGTTCATAGTTGTATTTATTCATCTGGGGCAGGGCAACGGTTGTCATGGTGGCGGCCGTGGCTGCATTGGAACCGCAAATGGCTGCAAAAGCCGAACATGCCAGAACAGTCGCCATGGCAATGCCCCCTCTGACATGGCCCACCCATTTATAGGCAGCCGTATAAAGTTTTTCATTGACCCCGGAATAAAAGGCAATCTGACCCATAAAAATAAACAGCGGTATCACGGTTAACCCGTACTTGGAAAAGGTATCCCAAGTTACCGTTGCCAGCATATTGAAAGCAGCGTCAAGTGAAATGACATAGGCAAAACCGCAGAACCCTACAAGAGCCATGGTAAACCCTACAGGAATACCAAATGCAAACAGGATGAACAGCAATGCAAAAATACCTATAATACCAATCAGACTAAGACTCATTTTAAATTCTCTCTTTGGGCAGCAGTGCCTTTAAAAAATCAGTGAACAAAGTAAGCGACAGGATCAAACAACCCAATGCCACTGCAAAGGTAAATGGATAGTAAATGATTCTCAAGGTTTCAGAAAGTTCACCTACATTTTTAAGTGTCAAGGCTTTTTGAACAACATGCCAGGCAATAATGAAGAAAAAAACGCAGCAGATACCGTGATTGATAATGGCAACCAATCGTTTCAACGGCTTTGGATAGGTATTGACCATAACATCAACAGAAATGTGACCATTGGTGAACTGGGTGTATCCAAGTGCAAAAGCGGTGACAACGGCGCCAGCATATCCCATGAGTTCAAATGTCCCACGGATGGGGATATAAAATTGGCGGATAAAGATGTTGGCACAGGTTAAAAGGATCATACCAACAAGAAATGCACCGCCTGTCAGAGTGACCATTTTGTTCAAAATTGTATTGAGTTTTATTAAAAAATCCATATGAAATCTCCGAAACCGTCAAATCGCCACCCAGGGCGGTTTGAGGACAATATAAGGCACAATGGTTATTGGGCAAATGCTTTAATATCATTGATGATATCTTCTGCAGGAAGACCTTTTTTCTTGGCACCCTTGATCCACTTTTCAGTGATAAAGCCAAGTTTTTCATCCCATTTTGCTTTTTCAGCCGCAGAAAGGGTGATAAATTCTACATTTTGAACATCTTTTGACCAGGCAACTGATTTTTTGATCTGTTCATTCATGTATGTTCCGGTCCACAGGGATTGTTCTTCTTTCAGATCCATCATGACCTTTTGTACATCTTTGGGCAGTGAATCCCATTTCGCTTTATTCATAATAACAGAAAAAGGATAAAATACTGTTTCTGTCATGGTGACGTACTTGCAATTTTCGGCAAATTTAAAGTCCTTCATAACTTCCAGGGAGGAAAAAAGACCTTTTACCGTTCCTTTTTGCAAGGCTTCAACTGTTGCAGGCATGGGCATTCCAACCGGATTTGCTCCCCAGGCTTTCAAAATCTGAGCAGCCCCGCCGGACGCTCTTAAATCAAGGCCCTTGATATCAGACAGTGTTCTTACCGGAACCTTTGACATGACATTTCCCGGGGCATTAACGAACATCGCAAGTACTACGACATCTTTGAATGCTTTTGGTTTATATTTTTCATAGAGTTTTAAAAGGGCAAGACTGCCTTTTTCGGCATCTGTTATTCCAAGGGGAAGACTTGTGGCATTTGTCACAATAAACCTGCCTGGCTGATAGGCCATGCAGATGTTTCCGATATCTGCCTGTCCTGCAATAACACCGTCCATCATACCTTTTGCACCCAGAAGTGTTCCTCCGGGGAATGTATTTATCTGGACCTGTCCATTGGTTCGTTTTTCTACTTCAACTTTCCATCTTTCCATTTGGACGCAGGGGAATGTGGGAGCAGGGGGAAAGTTGGCATAATTGAGTTTGATTTTTCCTGCCATTACAGGAACTTGAAATAATAAAAGGCAGGTGATGACAGTAAACAAAATGAGTGTTACAGAAAAAATAGATCTTTTTACCATGAGATTAACCTCCATTTGCGAGCATTGATTTGCTCTGTTTAAAATAACCCTCATGCCCTGTCGGGCACTATAAAATAACGAAAGTCAGTTGACAATCTGTAATAAAAATTACATTACTATAAAAATAATGAAAAGCAAATAAATTTTTTCTTTGACAGGCTCATGTCCCGGCAAAAAAAACGATGACGGTGTTGCCAAAGTTATTTACACATCTAAAGACAGAAAAACCAGAAAAATTTTTAATATTTTGGACTGGCTCGCC
>CAZYDL010000135.1:0-9250 GCA_964646305.1 uncultured Desulfobacula sp.
ACAATACAAGATGGTCAAGCTTTGAGATAGGAATATATTATGCTCTCTCTAATATTAGTATTCCATTTTATTCAAGCATTCTTACCATTGGTTTAAAGTTAATCTTCAGTTTTTTATTTATGGGTTCTCTTGGGCTTAAAGGCCTTGTTTTGTCAGTCTCTTTGTCTGCTTCAATAGGGTTTATTGTTTTGTTGATTAATGTTCCAGGAGCTGTAAATATTGATAAATATGAAATTATTGTTTCTGCTTGCAGATCGCTTTTTTTTTCTGCTATAATGTTTTTTTTAGTTCAAGAAGCAGCAGACCTTATTCTTCTTCCGGGCATAAATAAATTGTGGTTTGGAGCAGGGGTAATTGTTTGTATCTGCCTGGGGATTGGTTTTTATTTTATTGTGAATTTTCTGGTTTCAAGTCCTGAACTTAAAATATTAAAAAAAGGTATGGCACGAAATCAATCATGACAATAATTGAAAAAACAGGACTTTATCTCTCGATATTTGTTATCATGGTTCTTTTGGCTCTAATTGTTTTTTCAGAAAATGGTTTCTTGGATTATAGATCACTGGAACTAAAAAATATTGTCATACATGACCAGGTTGATCAAGTGGAATCTGAGAACCAAAAGCTGGAAAAAGAGATTATAAGCTTAAAAACCGATATGAATTATATAAAATATCTTGCAAAACATGAATATGATATGGCTGAAGAGGATGATCTAATTTTTAAGGACAAATCTACCAATAATGGGGAGTGACAATGAATAAGGATATAAAAACCTTTGAACTGGCTAAAGTTTATGAAAACCAGGGCTATTATAAAGATGCATTTGAAATTTATTCTTTTCTCGATAAAGAACAAACTTCCCATGAAATTCAGGCCGCTTTAAAGCGCATGGAGAAAAAAATGGAAGAAGAGAGTCAAGATTCTGATGTGAAAAAGAGCGTATCAAAAAGAGAAAAAATTTCCATACTTTTGGAAAAATGGCTGAACCTTATGATGTTAAAGAAGAAACTTATTAATTTTAAGAAAATAAAAGCACGGCTTTTATAACCGCCGGGCAACTATACGGAATCCGAGACTATTTCTTTTTACCCCGGGTTTATAATAACTTCTATAGGCACTACGCTGATATTTGCTTTTCTGGTACCATCCACCACCACGAATGATTTTGTGCTTGCCTGTTTTGTTCAGCGGATCAATTATATTGTCTTTATACGTCTCTGTTACAGCACCTACTTTTGTGCGCCAGAAGTTGCGCCATTTACATGAGTCAAGAACCCACTCCTGGACATTGCCGTGCATGTCATAAAGCCCCCACTTATTTGGTTTTCCTGTTTTAACGGGATGGGGCTTAAAACCGCCGGCCGGACTCATCTCTCCTGAATTATAACAATACCATGCCATATGAATAAGAGCAGGTTCGGGTTTATTGCATGAATCTGTTGTGATGGGCCCATTGGAAAAAGCAGATGTGGATCCTGCACGGCAGGCATATTCCCACTGGGCTTCAGTTGGAAGCTGATATCTATTGGTTTTTTCCCATTTATTTAAAACTCTTATAAATTCTTTGCACTGATCCCAGGAAATTGTATCAACGGGATGGTTTTTTCCCAATTTTGAAAATGAAGAGGGATTAAACCCCACCAGTTTTTCCCACTGACCTTGAGTAACTTCAGTCTCTCCCATATAAAAACTTTTTGAAATCACTACCTTGTGCTGCTTTTCATTCCATTGACGTCCTTTTTCAGATTTAGGACTTCCCATTACAAAACTTCCAGAAGGGATTAGGACAAACCTCATTCCAAGTTTGTTGGTAAAAATTTTTGTCTCTGCAAAAACTGGATGGCAATACAAGGCAATTAAAAGGGTAATAAAAACCATGGTAATTAATTTTGGATAATTCTTCATAAAATAAACTCTATCATATTATGGATTGATTATTCAATAATGAAATTTTTTAATAGTATATTTGCCTTAATGTCTTTTTTTTGAGTTTATAGGTTGAAAATAGTGTTGAAAATGATATTAATGTTGCAGTGAAAGATATTATTTTAATTTCATTCATGTTTTATAGTGGAGGGAAGATTGTCTTAATCCTGCCACGGCAGTTGTATCTATCAAAAACAGGAGCTTTGCCATGAAACCTAAAGAAAACCCTGGATTGAAAACCGGATCAAAAATATTTACAAAAAAAAGCAATATCAATAAAAAGAGAGTTGTTGAAGGATCAAATCAAGATAAAAAATCTGGTACCTCCCTTTTAAAAAAGAATGAATATGCCTTGATTCTTCTAGGCGCATTGCTTTTAACTATTATTATATTTTTCTTTTTTTTCCAATCATCTGATTCTAAACCTGAAGTTGCAAAGCAAAATATTTCAAAAACATCTTTTTCTGATTTTGAAAAACGGATTGCAAACATTGAAAAAGCACTTCAACTTGAGCAGGGTTCAGATTCTAAAAAAGCTTCAGGTTTAAAAGATAGTAAGACAAAACAGAATATGACACAGGATTATCATATAAACGACAGGCTGTCCCGTCTTGAAACAGCATTCTCAGTCAAATTTGACTCTTTAATTGACAGAATGGGGCAGATTGAAAAAAATATTGCACAGCTTCAACATAAACCCGTAAAAAAGATTGTAAGCAAAAAAAAAGCGCCAAAGACAACTATTCCAGTTAAAAAGGCAATAAAGAAAAAACCCATTTTTCACACTGTAAAGAAAAAAGAAACCCTCTATTCCATAAGCAAAACATATAATACTACCATTGAAAAATTAAGGAGCCTTAATAAGCTGTCAAAGGGAGCAAAGATTTATCCCGGTGACAACCTTCTTGTCAGATAGAGGTAAATATTGTTTAATCGTTTGATTTTCAATAAATGATAATTGCTTTATTAAGAATTTAAAATTTTTTTGTGTCTGAGGCAATAGTAATAAAATTTTGAATTAGAGTATGCCCTGATTCACTCTTAAAAGATTCAGGATGGAATTGAACCCCAAAGGTTGGATGCTCTCTATGCCTTAACCCCATGATTTCATTATCTTTAGTCCTTGCAGTAATAATAAGATTTTTCGGAAAATCATTTTGAGATACTGCAAGGGAATGATACCTCATAATAGTAAAAGAGCTGTGTATACCTGTAAAAAGAAATTTTTCATCACAAAATATTTTAGATGTTTTACCATGCATGATTTTTCCTGCCTGGACAATTTTGCCACCAAAACTCCGGGCTATAACCTGATGACCGAGACAGACACCAAGGATTGGAATAATACCTGAAAAATGCCTGACAATATCAAGGGATACACCTGCATCTCCAGGACATCCCGGCCCTGGAGATATGACAATGGCTCCCGGGTTTAAAGCTTTCATCTCATCAACACAAATTGCATCATTCCGAAATACTTTTACATCCACGCCAGTATCAAGAATATAGTGTTTGAGATTGAATGTGAATGAATCATAATTATCTATTATTACAACAAACACTTTTATGCCTCTTTTATATGAAAGTTTAGAAAAGTGAGGTCACGTTTCATATCTCACCTGCCAAGGCTTTATATCATAGAAATCTCATTGTTTATATATCTCAATATATGATTTTAAAATTATCAGGTGAGGATTTAAAGGAAATATGATAGAGAACAGCTATAAATTTAATTGTATTGCGGATATTAAACCATGTTATTGATTTTTCCACCTGTTGCAAAGCCATGTGAGCCTCCGGCCGGGGTGGCCTTATTATCCTCTGCCCTAAAAGAGCAGGGATTGCCATGCACAGTCTATGATGCAAATGTTGAAGGGCTTTTATACCTGATTAATTCAGATATTAAACCCATTGATTCATGGTCAAAACGGGCATTAAAAAATAGAGAAAAAATTATACATGATTTAAAAACTTCTAAATTGTATGACAACATGGACAGGTATCACCAGAGAGTTTATGATTTAAATAAGCTTTTATCCATAAGTGTGGATTATAAAAGATTTAGAATTACCCTGAGCGATTATTCAGACTCCAAACTTTCATCTGTTGACAGTAAATCTTTATTAAAAAGTGCCAGGACATTTAAAGAAAATCCATTTTATGGTTTTTTTGAGGATAAAATAAGAGAGCAGATCCAGGATTCAGATGCAAAATATATTGGTATTTCCCTTTGCTATCTTAATCAGGCTTTGATCAGCTTTGCCCTTGCTGGATGGATCAAAGCTAATTTCAAGGATAAGAAGATAGTTATGGGCGGCGGTCTTATATCCTCCTGGATGAGCAGACCTGATTTTAATGATCCTTTTAAAGACTTGATTGATTTTATGATTAAAGGAGAGGGTGAACAGCCTTTATTGGATCTTTGCGGCAAAAAAAATATCTTAAAACGCCATTATATTCCTGATTATAATTTTGCTAAAGACAATCTTTATCTTTCACCTGGGAAGGTCCTGCCTTTTCGTGCATCAATCGGCTGCTATTGGAGCAAGTGCAGGTTTTGTCCGGAAAAGGCTGAAACCCGGGCTTATAGTTCCCAAAAAGCTGTGAAGATCCTGGAAGACTTGAAAACTATTGAAAAAAAATACTCTCCAGATTATATCCATTTTATTGATAATGCCATAACTCCTGCTTTTTTAAAAACCATGTCCAAGGAAGAATTTAAGTTTAAGTGGTATGGGTTTGTAAGATTTGAAAAAGAATTAATGGATATTAATTTTTGCCATGATCTTAAAAAATCAGGTTGTGATATGTTAAAGCTTGGTCTTGAATCAGGGGATCAGAGTGTGCTGGATCAAATGAATAAAGGAACTGATCTTGCCAAGGTCTCAATTATCCTTGAAAATCTTTATAATGCAGGAATATTAACCTTTGTCTATCTTCTTTTTGGTACAAGTTTTGAAAACCAGGATGCTGCATTTAAAACCCTTGAATATGTAAAAACCCATGAAAAATATATTGATTATTTGAATCTGGCAGTATTTAATCTGCCCAGATTCAGTGAAGATGCTGATAATCTGCAAACCCAGGAATTTTATCATGGAGATCTTTCACTCTATTTGAATTTTACACATCCAGATCAATGGGACAGGCGGCATGTAAAGCAATTTCTTGATAAGAAATTTAAAAAACAGATGTCTAAAAATTCTGGTATTCGTAAAAATCCAGCTTTTTTTTCATCAAACCATGCAGTGTTTTTCAAATCACTGCGCAATATAAAGGGTTAATCATGGAAGCATATATTCTTTCCACCGGAGATGAGGTACTTCTTGGTGATATTGTTGATACAAACTCTTCTTTTCTTTGCAGTTCTCTAAAGGATATGGGGATTGAAGTTAAAAAAATCATAGCCGTTGGTGATGATATAGATACTATTGCTTCCAACATAAAACATATCTCTTTGTTAACTGACATTTGTCTTGTCACAGGTGGTTTGGGACCCACTAAAGATGACCTGACAGCGATTGCCTGCAGCAAGGCGGCAGATGACACTTTAGAACTCAAATCCGATGCATTAAAATCTATGCAATCCTATTTTAAGCAAAAGGGGTTTACATTTACCCGGGATAATGAAAAACAGGCAAAACTTCCCTCAAAAGCCAAAATGATTGTGAATAACAATGGTACAGCACCTGGGTTTTATATGAAAATCAATAGATGCCTTTTCTTTTTCATGCCCGGAGTTCCATCTGAGATGAAATTGATGTTTGAAAAACAGATTAAAAAAATAGTGGTTGATGAATTTAATCTCACTGATCAGATTTTGATAGAGCGGTTGACTGTTTTCGGGCTTCCTGAATCAAAAGTGGGTTTTTTATTAAATGAGTTTGAAAATAAATATCCTCAAATGCACCTTGGCTTTAGAGCAGATTCTTTGGTGGTTGAAGTTAAAATCATTATGTCAGGTTTTCATATTGACGGGAACAAAGCCTTAAAGCAAATAAAAGAAGCCAAACTATGGGTAATTGGGCAACTTGAAAACAGGGTAGTATCAACAAAGGGTCTGAGCATTGCCCAGGAGGTCGGGCGCCTATTGGCACAGCAACAAAAAACCCTTGCCATTGCAGAATCATGCACTGGCGGTCTGATTGCAAATATGATGACTGATATCAGCGGCAGCTCTGATTTTTTTCTGTTTTCAGGAGTTACCTATTCCAATGATGCAAAAATCAATATTTTAAATGTTGAAAAAAAGACCATTATTGATCATGGCGCAGTGCATGAACAAACTGCCCTTGAGATGGCAATGGGAGCAAGACAAAAAGCAGGCGCTGATTTTGCCATCTCAACAACCGGTATTGCAGGTCCCACTGGCGGCACACAAGAGAGACCCGTCGGCATGGTATGTATTGGTATTGCTGGAGCTGATTTTGCAAAAGCAAAAACTTATAAGTTCAAATATGATGACAGATTATTAAATAAAAAAATGTTTGCTACAATGGCGTTGGAACTATTAAGACGACACCTTGTTAAATAGTGCTTTTAAATAAAAGAACAAGCCAGGAGCTTTGATGCCCAAGGCTAACTGCACTTGGTGAAACCACAGGCATAACATTTCATACAACCCTCTTCAAACGCGAGTGTCTGTCCGCATTCCGGGCAAAGGTCTGATTTTAGTTTGTTGGCAGGGTGTTTTTTTATTTTTCCATTACCATTAATCATGTATCTTTTTTCCAGCACCTTGGCAATGGCATCGGGAATGGAATAGATAAGCCCGCCCTCCTGGAAAACAGCATGTTCGCCCCTTATACCTTTGATTTGATCTATAATTTCTTCTACTTCAACGCCAGATCTTAATGCCAGGGAAATCAGCCTTCCAATCGCTTCAGTCTTAGCCTGAGTGGATTTGCCGGATTTACCTATGGTTGCAAAAAGTTCAAAGGGCCTGTTATTGAACTCAGACACAGTCACATAAAGATATCCCATTCCGGTTTTAATTTTCTGGGTAAATCCCTCAAGGATACTCGGGCGTTTCTGACCGGCTGTCAAAAAATCATTTCCATTACCCTTATTTCCTTTGCCGGAAATCGACAGCACCTGGTTGTCTTTGCTTCCATCCCGGTAAATTGTCACCCCTTTGCATTTTAATTTAAATGCCTGGTCATAAATATATTGAACATCTTCTCTGGTTGCAGTATGGGGAAGATTGACTGTTTTTGAGACAGCATTATCTGTATGACGCTGGAACGCGGCCTGCATCCTGATGTGAACCTCGGGCTTAATGTCATGGGCTGTGACAAATATCTTTCTTAGATCAACGGGAATCAGTGAATTACCTTTAACCGTTCCATCCTCAGCAATCTGCTCCATTAGCTCTTCACTGTAAAAATTTTGTTCCTTTGCTATTCTTTCAAAAACAGGATTTACTTCAAGAAGTTTGTCATTGTCCATTACATTTCTAACAAAACTCAATGCAAAGGCAGGCTCAATTCCACTGGAACATCCTGCAATAATACTCAGGGTTCCGGTGGGAGCAATTGTTGTTGTGGTGGCATTGCGCATACCCCCATCTTTGTTATCTGAGTAAATGCTTTGTTCAAAGTTTAAAAAATTACCCCTGGTTTTTGCCAGGGCACAGGATGCTGCATGGGATTCTTTCTGCAGAAATGACATGATCTGTTCTGCTGTATCAATGGCATCCTTGGAATCATATGGCAGGTTTAACATGAAAAGAAGGTCTGCAAATCCCATGATGCCCAGACCGATTTTCCGGTTTGATTTGACCATTTGTGCAATTTCATCAAGGGGATATTTTGACATGTCAATGGTGTTGTCCAGAAAATGGACACTAAGATGTATTGTCTCTTTGAAACTGTCATAATCAATGGCTGGTTCACCATCTTTTTCAATCACAAATCTGGTCAGATTAATGGAACCAAGGTTACATGCTTCCATGGGTAAAAGCGGTTGTTCGCCGCATGGATTGGTGGATTCAATTTCTCCAACACCAGGCGTTGTATTATATCTGTTTATTTCATCTAAAAAGATAATACCGGGGTCTCCTGTACTCCAGGCCTGTTTGACCAGCTCCTGGTAGACTGACATGGCATTTAATTTGCCTGCTGCTTCCTGGTTGCGAGGGTCCATCAGGTCATAATCTGCATCATCCAACACCGCTGCCATGAATTTATCTGTAACACCAACGGAAATATTAAAATTATTAAGTTCTGTTTTGTTGTTTTTGCATTTAATAAAGGTCATGATATCCGGGTGATCCACGCGCAGGACAGCCATATTCGCCCCCCGCCTTGTTCCACCCTGCTTAACCTGTTCAGTGGCTGTGTTAAAAATTTTCATGAAAGAAACAGGGCCCGATGCAACACCACCGGTGGAGCCCACCCTGCTGTTTTCAGGGCGCAGTCTTGAAAATGAAAACCCTGTTCCCCCACCTGATTTATGAATTGTTGCTGCATTTTTAACAGCTTCAAAAATATCATTAATACTGTCATTCACTGGAAGCACAAAGCAGGCTGCAAGTTGACCCAGTTCTCTTCCTGCATTCATGAGAGTAGGGGAATTGGGCAGGAATTTAAACTCAGACATCAGGTGATAAAACTGATCTTCAATTGTCTTGATATCAGCTTTTTTATCATAGTTTTTTTCAGCCTGTGCAATATGGGCAGCCACCCTTCTAAACATCTGTTCCGGGGATTCACATATTTGACCTGACTGATCTTTTTTAAGATATCTGCGCTCTAAAACTATTTGTGAATTTTTTGATATAAAATTTATAGCATCATTTGATTTGCTGGGTCTGCCCATGGTTAAAACTCCTGTTTTTAGTATTATACCTGATATTCAAGATTTTTAATATACTCTTAAAAATTGTAGAGAAAATATTTAAATATATAAAAATATACCTTATATAGTAATTTGAGAAAAATGCAAGCACAATATATAGGTTTTTTGGAAATTTGTAATCAAGTCTAAAAGGCACCATCTCCATTGTGGTTTAATGATGTCAAAAAAATACTGGCATTTGCAGGATACCTTACAGATTATTATTTTAATATTTCCAATTGGTTGGGTTTTTTCATTTTCAGCCTCAGATATATTATTTATACGTCATTATATATAATTAATTTGTATACCTTGTTCCTTGACATTACAAAATGTTTTACTATATGTTTTTAAAAAATTATGAAAATTGAAGAGATAATCACAATACACATAATAATAATTATATGGTCTTAATTTAAAAGTGAGAAAGAAACTACAAACGAAATGAAAGAAAACCAGCAAAATCAAATTGGACAGGAAATTA
>CAZYDL010000136.1:0-3022 GCA_964646305.1 uncultured Desulfobacula sp.
TATCAAAAACATTCTTAATTTTTAATTGTGCAGAAGAGCCTGAATTTGTTCTTTTTCTTGTACTGACAAGTTTTGACAAACGACTTAAATTAGCTTTTTTAAGTTTTTGGGAAATTTCTCTGGATTGAGCCGGAGGAACATAAACCTTTCCTGAAACTATCTCTTTTGCTTTTTCCTGTGCTGCATCTTTGGTCACAGACACACCACGGCTTTTAAGAATAGATTTAAAACTCTCCTTGGCAAGATCAAGGCTTTTTCTTCCTGAATTCACCTCATCATTCATCTGAAGAATAAAGGCAACAAGATTCATACCCGGCATACCAGGAAACATATTATCCAGGAATCCAACCATCATAAAAGAGGGCATTTGTGCTTTTAATTCACCCTTTGAATCCGCAGAGATATATCCAGTGCCAAAGACAGAATCCACCGCCTTTTCAAGCATGGCATCTTTTTCAAGACCAATATCCATTAATTCATCAATAAAAGAGTCTTTTGTATATCTTTCCGGCGGTGAATCTGCAAACTGCTTAATCTCACGTTCCCTCTCAATTATAAGAGTAATACATGAAATATTTGCCAGGTTAAAAGACATCAGCGCTGCATTTGAACCCACAACCAGCAATGCTGTAATCTCTTGGGCAAGGATTGCATCAAGTTGCTCTCTTACAACTGCAGAATCAAGTTCCCTGTTCTGTTCACCATCCATATCCATTATTTATCTCCCTCATTAATTTCAGAAATCATATCAGCGATATTTGAAGCCATCTGTCCAACTTTGTCATCTGTTTCTATTTTTTTTTCAGGGGTAATTTCATTTTCATCTTCTGTCATGGAAGACTCTGCCTCATCTTCCTCAAAATCATCTCTTAGGGTTGAAAGCTCAAGGCATTCACCTTCCCTGTTAAAAATCACTGATAATGGGACCTTGATTTCAAAATCAAATTTATAGGCAATGGCATCATTATAAACTATTAAATCACCATCTTTATAGTCTATCTCTTCCTGCAAAGTAAATTTATGTTTTTCAAGAAGCAATTTCTCTATGGCTTCCCAGTCAAGTTCTGCATTTATGGTATCAATAAATTCTTTTTCACTTTGAGCTATATTGTCTGGGTCTGTAAGTTTCATTTCATACCTCTTTATATGTGAAAGAGCCAATTTGCTCTGCTGCCCTTTCAAATTTTGTTGTTACCGGGTTTCAATCCCAGGCAGCGCATGGCGGTTAATTAAAGAAAAAATGCAATTCCTCAGCAAAGTTTAAATATGCTGCACCTGACTTACTTTTTATATCATACAATACAACAGGAGTATTTAAGTCAGCTGATTTTTGAATATTATCATCTTCAGGAATAAAATTATTATATACCATCTCTTTTATATCTGACAGGTTCTGACGATCAAGAAAGGATGAAATATCCTCTTTTGCTTTACAACCATTAAAAAGAAATCCAGCTATTTTTAATGGAACATTGTGATTTTCTCTGATATATTTCACCATTTTCAAGAACCCGTGAAAATCCCTTTGACAATTGTGCTGAACAGACATACAGACAATCAGATAATCAGATGCAGCCATGGCTGCAACACTTAAAAAGCTATGTGAAGAAGGTGGATCAATAATGATATACTCATATTTATCATCAATATCCTTTAAAAAAAGACGTAAAAGCTTTTCATTACCCGGGTTTTTCGCAAGTTTTAATGCAACTTTAAACAGAGCAAATCCAGCCGGCATTATATCAAGACAATCTAATTTGGTTTTTACAATTGCTTCTACAACTTTTGCCCTTCCTGACAAAACCATGGACAGATCATAATTATAGTCCTTGGAACTGATGCCTGCCCATTTAGTTGAACATCCCTGGGGGTCGCAGTCTATTAACAATGTCTTTTTTTCAAACAATGCAAATGACGCAGCAATGTTTACAGCTGTGACACTTTTCCCTGTTCCGCCCTTCTGTCCTGCTATGGTGATTGTTTTACCCATGATTATATATCTTTAACACAATTATCAAAAAATTCAATGCTATAGTTTAAGCATAAAAAAATTATTCTTTCCAAGTTGAAATATTTGAATGAATATATCATAATGTTCAACAATATCAAATAGTGTATCAAATAGAGCACCAAACTATGCTACAATAAAACAAAAGGCAGGAGACTACAACCCTTTGGCAAATTCATCAATATCCCTTAAAGGAATAGACCAGGCAATAGTTGATCTTAATTATCGACAGGGTTCGGTCAAGCAAAAAGCCATCATGGCAATCAGAAGTTTTTACTCCTCGGATGAATCCATAAAAGAATTAAATTCAATTGATGGTGATACACTGATCAAATTAATCTGGGATGTTGGTGATGATTTTTCCAAAATAAAATCAAAACGTAGAAATTTTTCAAGTCTTAGATCCTCCATTAATACAGATCTGAAAAACCTTTTAAAAAAAGAAAAAAACCCTGACAATATTATTCTTGCAGGTTCAAATATATTTGATTTGACCCAGGAAGCAAAAGAAAATCTTCTCGGCTCTTTTTCCGATGCATTTAAAAAAGGCAATATTGATCTTGATCAGGCAGCAACCCTTCTTGAAACCATGACAGAATTTCTTGATAAAATAGGTTCAGAAGATCAAGATGCCAGCCCCCAGGATATTGCAGATAAAATTAAAAAAATTCTGGATAAAATCTCGAAAAACAATTTTTTTGAGGATTTAGATGGTAATGCAGAGGGAAATGCTGCTGAAAAAGGTAAAAAAGGTCAGGAAGAGAGTGATATAGAAAAGATTGAACTTGATGAAGATGAAGATCTTGAAGAGATTGAGCTTGATGATGACGAGGAGATTGAGCTTGATGATGACGAACAGCTCGAAGAAGTAGATGCACTTGATGAAGATGAGGAAATTGAAGAGATCATTGAAGAAGATGACTTTGAAGATATTGATGAACTTGATGAAGAGGAAGAGATGGATAAGATAGAGCTTGACGAAGATGAAGAGATTGAAGAAGTCGATGTGGAAGA
>CAZYDL010000136.1:3122-9239 GCA_964646305.1 uncultured Desulfobacula sp.
CGAAGATGAAGAGATTGAAGAAGTCGATGTGGAAGATGACTTTGTAGAGGACGAAGAGATTGAAATCCTGGATGATGAGCTTGAGTCTGTTGAATTGGATGAGGATGAAGAAATCGAAGAGATTGATGACTTGGATGATGAGGTTGAGGAGATCGAGTTCGATGAGGAGGAGGAACTTGAAGAAGTAGATGAACTCGATGAAGATGAAGCGTTGGATAAGATAGAGCTTGACGAAGATGAAGAGATTGAAGAAGTCGATGTGGAAGATGACTTTGTAGAGGACGAAAAGGTTGAAGCCCTGGATGACGATGTTGAGCAGATTGAATTAGACGAGGATGAAGAACTTGAAGAGATTGATGACATAGAGGATGAGGTTGAAGAGATCGAGCTTGATGATGACGACGAGCTGGAAGAGATCGAAATTGATGAAGATGAGCTGCTTGATGAAGCTGAAACTGAAGAAATCGGAAATGATGGATCCCAAAAAGGTGAAGACCTTGCCAAGATAGATGCAATTGATGAAGATCTTGAAGAGATTGAACTTGACGAAGATGAGGAAATTGAAGAACTTGATGACATAGAGGATGAGGTTGAAGAGATCGAGCTTGATGATGATGAACAGCTCGAAGCAGTAGATGAACTTGATGAAGAAGAACAAAAAGCTCTTGAGGAGTTCAGGAAAAAAAGAGAGCTTTCAGAGCAGTTTGACAAAGTCCTTGGTGAAAGAGAAAAAAAATATAATAAATATACAAAAACTCCTGCAGGGCTTTATACCGTGGGAACAAGAAAAGGGCTTAAATCCACCCTTGAATTACAGCAGTTTGACATGCCGGAAGCTTATATTGGAATATATCCTGTCATAAATTCTCTATTTGAAATATTTATCGAAGAGACTGGATATATCACCAATGCTGAACAAAAAGGTTTTGGCAGGGTTTATTATTCAAGATTTAAAAAGGATTCCAAAGGATCTACATGGAATAATAATTCAGGTTCTAAAGATGTAAAAGGTGCCTGCTGGTACCAGCCGACTGGTCCTGATTCATCACTCCACGGTAAAAGAAATCACCCGGTCGTGCAGATAAGCGTAGATGATGCTTTTATGTTTGCCTCCTGGATTGGAAGACGTCTTCCCACGGAAGCTGAATGGGAATCTGCTGCAAGGACAGATATGGGATATAAATTTCCCTGGGGTAATGAGTTTAATCCAAAAGCTCTAAACCTGGAACAAAGTGGATTGTCAGACACATGCTCAGTTGACGATTATGATACCTTTGCAAATGAATTCAAAATTATAGATATGCTGGGCAATGTAATGGAGTGGACATCTGACATGGAAGCCCCACCCTTTAAATCTGCAAAAAATATTAAATATTGTGTTGCAAAAGGGGGTGCATGGAATGCCAAAGATGACGTAACCATCAGTTCAAGAAGTTTATTTAAACCCGGGTTTACATCAAATACCATTGGTTTTCGATGTATTTCAGAAATTTTTTTATGATTAAAGAATTAAGGTGCAAAATTTGAGGTGTGAGGTATGATATTTAAAACCTATTGTGTAAGATACACAATGCTTGAGCTTAAGTTGTAAAAACAGATGGATGAATTAACCCAGAAATATCTTGATTTTCTCATTATTGAAAAGGGTTTATCTCACAATAGTGTTGAGTCCTACTCTGCAGATCTTGTCCAGTATATCACATTTCTCGAAAACAATAATATTGAGAACTTAAATGCAGTTGACAGTGCAGTTATCCTTGCCTGGTTAATAGATCTTACTAAAAAAGGGCTTGCTGCCAAATCAAGGGCAAGGCATTTGATTACAGTGCGGGGATTATATAAATTTTTAATTAATGAAAAAGATGTTTCAACCAACCCTGTAAAAAATGTGGATATTCCAAAAATCGGGCTTGCCCTGCCAAAGATTATGAATATCCAGGAGGTTGAAAATCTTCTTGATGCTCCTGATATCTCAAAACCAAGAGATTTAAGAAATTGCGCAATGATGGAACTTATGTATGGTGCAGGCTTAAGAGTATCCGAGCTTATCTCCATGCACCTTCAGGACATAAATCTTGATGCAAACTACATACGTGTAATAGGAAAAGGATCAAAGGAGAGAGTAATACCAATAGGTTCCAAGGCAAGAACAATGAATCTCAAATGGATTAAAGAGGGACGTTCATCTCTTTTAAAAAAAATCTCATCTTCATACCTGTTCATTGCAAGGGCAGGAAAACCCATGACAAGACAGTCTTTCTGGAAAATCATTAAAAAATATGCTCTAATTGCAAATCTTTCCCAGAATGTCACCCCGCATACCCTGCGCCACTCCTTTGCCACACATCTGTTGGAAGGAGGTGCTGATCTAAGGTCTGTTCAAACCATGCTTGGCCATTCAGATATATCAACAACACAGATATATACCCATATTTCAAGGGAATATTTAATGAAGATGCATGAAAAATTCCACCCGAGAAAATAAAAGGATATCGGGTTTAAACCATGGTCATATCTATAAAAAAGTGCAGAAGCCTGTTTTTAACTATTTAATTGATCAATTAAAAATTCCATGTTGCTTCTTAAATTTCTTTTGTGGTATAAAATAGGGTTGCAGTTTTATAAACCTGCAAGAAAGCCTTTAAAATAATATTTAATATGGAAAGATATTGAACAAAATCATGGAAAACACAATACTGTTAAAAGAACTCTTAATGCAGGTAAAAAAACCCTTTTTTGCCATTAAAAACAATGATGACATCAATTTTCTGTCAAAGGATAATGATTTTTTTATAAAAGATTTTGATCAGGATTCTTTTTCCAGAATCAAAGCTTTTGTTCCTTCTGTTACACCGCAAGGCCTTGGGGATGACAAATTCAAAAAAAGGCATTCCATTAAATATCCATATATTGCAGGAGCCATGGCAAATGGAATCACATCTGCCGCAATTGTTAAAACCATGGCAAAAAATGGCATGATTGGTTTTCTTGGTGCCGGCGGTCTTTCCCTTGAAAAAATTGAAGAAAATATCATAGATCTGAAAAATAGTTTACCTGACAAACCCTTTGGATTTAATCTGATACATTCCCTTGGAGACCATGATCATGAGATGGCCACGGTTGAACTCTATTTAAAACACAAGATCAGGCTTATCAGTGCAGCGGCTTTCATGCGCATGACCCCTGCCCTGGTCTATTACCGGATTAAAGGTATTCATAAAAATGACAAGGGCTGCATTGTTTCACCCAATAATATCATAGCCAAGGTATCAAGGGTGGAAATTGCCAGCCAGTTTTTTTCACCTCCGCCAATCAAACTTGTCAACTTCCTTCTTGAAAAAAGTCTGATTACAAAAGAAGAGGCTGATTTGTCCCAAAGCATTCCCATGGCCCAGGACCTGACAGCAGAAGCAGATTCCGGCGGCCACACTGATAACCGCCCTGCCCTTACCCTGTTACCCACCATGCTTGAACTTAAAAACGAATTCATGGAAAAATTCAAATTTCAAGAACCCCTGTGTGTAGGGCTGGCAGGAGGGATTGCAACCCCGCAATCAGCTGCCGCAGCATTTTTAATGGGAGCTTCCTATATATTGACAGGATCCATTAATCAATCATGTGTTGAGGCAGGAATCTGTGAAGATGTTAAAAAAATGCTTTGCCAGGCCCAGCAGGCTGATGTGGCAATGGCACCTGCTGCTGACATGTTTGAAATAGGTGCCAGGGTCCAGGTGTTAAAAAGGGGAACCATGTTTCCCGTAAGAGCTGAAAAGCTTTATAAGTTTTATCAGACCTTTAATAGTTTTGATGAAATTGATGAAAAATCAAAAAAAGAAATTGAAGAAAAATTTTTGCAGACCAATTTCACTGATGCCTGGAATTCAACCAGGGACTTTTTCAAGAAAACAAAGAATCTCAAGGAGATTGAAAAAGCCCAGAATGACCCAAAACATAAAATGGCACTGGTTTTTAGATCATATCTTGGGCTATCATCAAAATGGGCTATCATGGGTGATGTTAAACGAAAAATGGATTATCAAATCTGGTGCGGCCCAGCAATTGGTGCATTTAACCAATGGGTAAAGCAAAGTTTTCTTGAAAGCCATGAAAACCGTAAAACCGCTGAAATAGCTTTAAACCTTTTGTTTGGTGCCTGCATATCCATAAGAACCTCAATATTAAAAACCCAGGGGATTAAAGTATCAGTAGATTCAGGTGAATTCAGCCCAATGAAAAAACAAGAAATTTTTAAATTTATCTAATGGATGGACAAAAGCCCTTAAATAAGATTTCCTTTGAAGTTGAATCATCTCTTCTCAACCTGCCCACTTCTATTCTTTTAATTCCCTTAACAAACTTGCTGTTGTTTCACCTTGAATTACAATATCACCATCCTGGTTTTCAATCCAACTTTTAATCTTAATTACTTCAGTATCAATATCAATGGCAACAATTTCAAACCAGGCACAAAGAGTATCCCCGATAAAAACAGGACGTAAAAATTCCAGGGTTTGTGATTTATATATGGCGCCGATACCTGGAAGATGCATACCCACCATCGTTGAAAACAGTGATGCTGACAACATACCATGGGCAATGCATTGTCTGAAAAATGTTTGTTTAGCAAAAACTTTATCAACATGCAGGGGGTTTTCATCACCTGTTATTGCAATGAAATGATTTAAATCTTCTTCAGTAATAGTCTTAGTTAAAGAAGCTTTTTGCCCGATTTTTAGATCAGAAAATGTTGTTAGTTTATAGGCCATGGGCTTAATCCTTTAAATCAAGATTTATTTTAAAAAAGTTACTTAACTTCTGCTTCCAGTTTTTGGTGAAGGATCACTCCAGGACATTGTTTTAATTTGGACATTGTTTTTTTAAAATCACGACATGATTATTGTCCAGGCAAAAATAATTAATAATGAGGCGGCTTTTCATTTGCTGGAGCATCAATTCTAGAAACTATCTGATCATGTTCCTTGTTAAGTTTGACTAAATTCTCACAAATGGAACCTAAGTTTTCAATTTCCTTTTGTTGTTTCCAGACCACATCATTTAAATCTTTTATGATTTTTTCCTGATAAGCCAATTTTGTTTCAATGTCTATCAGACGTTCTTCATTCATTGTTAGTTTTTCCCCAAATTTTGAAAAATAATCGACCAGAAGATATCCTGTAAGATGAGTTTACAAAAAACCTCTGATTGCAATGGCTCTTGTTCCTTGTTCTGTGTCTGTCAACTCGTTCCAGGGAACATCAAAAAAAATGTCAAACAAATCCGCGTTATCCTCAAGCTCAAGATCCAACCAGGCCATGGCATTAAAAGAGCCTGATGCGTCTTCATTTTCTGCACTGCTCGCAGCTTTTCTTACATATTCCATTAAGTTTGCATTGTTTTCATTTTTATCCTTTTTTATTTCTACATCTTTAGCAAGTTTGAACAAAGATGAAAATTTCATCACTTCTATACTATCTTCATTAAAGATAGTTGCATTTCCCTGGATTATTCTATCTTCCAAGAGTTTTGCTTTTGCCTTTGCTGTAAGGACACCCTTTGTAACAGGAGCAAGGAATTCAGAGTTTAATGAAATTGTTCCAAAACGACTGTCTGGAGGCACCATACTTTTAACGGCCATGGCAACTGCTGTATCTGCCAAAGTAACAATAGCACCACCGTGAGCCAACCCTTTGCCTTGTGCTAACTGAAAGACAAATGGCATGGTTAAATTAGCACAACCATTCTTGGCTTCAATAATTTCAATGCCAAGAAGTTTTTCAAAAGGCGCACAACTTACCCACTCTTTAAGTTGAACTTTATGCGGACCAGTAAATAAGGCTGGTTTTTCTATTTGATTTTTCATACTGATATAATTTCTATATCCTTTTCCTGCAAAAATTTAATTGATTTACTGCATACAGGGGCAGTTGTTTCTAAAACAACCGAAGCTTCCTGAACTTTTTCTTTAATTTTGTCAATTTTTTTCAAAACTATAAGAGCATCTTTCATTACAATTCTGGTTTTTCTATTTATCACCAGTGTAAATTCATCAGAATTTTTTTTCATCAATACCGTGCGAGCTGGAAGCCCATAAATTTTTGGATCAACTTGTTCTGTCAT
>CAZYDL010000137.1:0-9196 GCA_964646305.1 uncultured Desulfobacula sp.
GGTCAATGGTTTGATCAATAATGGCAAAATCTTTAAATTGATTCCAGTTTCCCTGTTTACCCATCATTTTAAGCCCTTCTTCCCATTTTTTCCGGTTGAGTTCTGACTTGTCAATGAGAAATATAAGTTCAGCACCCATACTTTTTTTAATTAATGCTGTAATATGTTCTATTTCCATCCCAAGCTCAATAAAACCGATAAGATCTCCCTTGACTATCCAGGGATGGACAACCCTTAGAGTGAATGTACCAAATGTACCAAGTTCAATACCATGGGCCGGGGCTTTCTCTTTTTGCGCCTTTAAAGTTGTAAACCTGTCGATTTTATCACTGTGTCTTGCAGGATTATGCACGCGCAGAAAATTTATTCTCTCTCTATCTGTGAAATAAAAATGCGTAATATTATATTGGGTTAAAAGATTCTCAAAGAGAGGTAGGGCAAGTTTTAACAGCTTGCCTCTGTTGTTAAATAAAAATGCATCTCTAAATTCAGCATTCTCTTTAATTATATTGACCTGGGCTGTTAAAAACCTTGCCTCTGTTGATAAGTGCTTTTGAAAAAGGTGTTCAACACCCTGCATTCTCTGCTTTAAATTTTCTTGGTTTGACCTTTTATGGATATTGAGAATTCCAGTGAGACAAACTATAATTATTAATACCAGAACAACGAGAACCGGGAGAATAATCTTTATTTTAATATTTCCATTATGTTTAGATTGGATCTGGTTCATGGTTTATCCTGTTTTTTACTGATATGGGTACCAGTCAGCATCTCTCAAGTGATCAACCTTTAGGACAGCAGCTTCATTGGTGCTGACATTGAACACGACTTTCCTACCTTTTTTCCCGCCTGTATCTTCTGATATTATGGCAATTTTGTTTTGATTTAATATTTTGCGTGCTATTTCAATATTTTGTTTCCCAACATCTTTATCACTGTTTTCCGGATTATAAGCTCCTCCAAATATCTGTGCTTCAAGATGCCTGACCCTGGCTGCCCTGGTTTTAGGTTCAGAGGAGAGCATCATTTTTATTAAAGTAATTGTGGCAATGTTACCGTATATTGCTGTGGTTTTTCCCCTTGTTGACATAAAGGGCAATTGAAAATGATTCATTCCGCCAATCCTGGTTTTGTTATCAAAAATACAGACTGCAACTCCAGAGCCTATCACAGTGGAAATACTTACAGCATTTTCAGGCACATAAATATATCCCGGCTGTAACAGATAATTACCATTTTCCATATTAGATTTTTAAACCTGTTTTAATTGTATAAGCGCTATTAATTTTATTTTTCATGTTTTCTGGTATCCGCTTGGCAATATTGATGTTAAATTATGTTCAAGCCCGTGAAGGTTTTCCGACATCCCCACAAAAAAATAGCCTCCTGGTTTTAAAGCCCTGCAAAGCGAGGTTACAACCTTTTGTCTTGTTGGTGCATCAAAATAAATCATTACGTTTCTGCAAAAAATTATATCATACATGTCAAAGGGAGTGTCTGTTAACAAATTATATTTTCCAAATTTAACATGTTTTACAACTTCTGGTTTTACCCTGATATGGCTCTCCCACTGGCCTTTTCCTTTTTGGAAATAGGTGTGCAGGGTAGAGAGAGGCACCTCTTTGAGCCTGTCATTGGAATAAATTGCTCTTTCGCATAGTTTTAACATTGTGCCTGATACATCAGATGCAAAGATTGAAAATGAAAACCTGTTTTCAAGCAGTTGAACAGCAATGGAAAAAGGCTCTTCTCCACTTGAAGATGCAGCACTCCAGATTTTAAGATGGTTTTTCTTACCAAGGGAGTTTATGAGAAATTCACAATGTTTGTTTTCCCGGAAAAAAAAAGTATGGTTGGTGGTGGCAGCATCAATAAAATCGGTAAATTCTTCTTTACTGCTTGATATCAGACTTATATAATCAGCCACATTTGCTGTTTTTGTAACACGCATTCTTTTTGAGACTCTGGCAACAAGAAGGTTGTATTTCTTATCGTTAAGAACTATACCGGATTCTTTATAAACAATCTTGGAGAGTTTCTTAAACTGAGTTGGACTTATTTTACCTTCAAATGTCATTTTTTATTTCCAATTAAATTCAATCCTTAGTTATTCAGTTTCTGATCTTTAACCTGGTTTCTGACCTTCAGGTTAAAGGTCAGAAACCAGGTTATTTTTAACTATTATAGTGTCTCCAAAACAGATACAGCCTTTTGAGCAATGGAATGAATATCTTTAACATGGTCAACGGCACCAATATTGATGGCCTCTTTTGGCATGCCAAATACCACACAAGATTTTTCATCCTGGGCAATATTGACGGCTCCTGCTTTTTTCATCTCAAGCATTCCAGCAGCTCCATCTTTGCCCATACCGGTTAAAATAATGCCAAGTGCATTGGCTCCTGCATATCTTGCAACTGATTTAAACAAGACATCTGCGGCAGGTCTTTGATAGTGAACCAGGGGACCTTGTTTAATATTCACATAATACCTGGCACCGCTTCGTTTGAATATCATATGATAATTACCAGGTGCTATGAGAACCTGACCATTTGTGACGCTGTCACCATCCTGAGCTTCTTTTACACTCATCTGGCATAATTCATCTAACCTTTGTGCAAATGATGTTGTAAATGCCGCAGGCATGTGCTGGACAACTACTATACCCGGAGTATTACGCGGTAACCTTGTTAATACATGTTTTAAGGCTTCAGTTCCCCCTGTGGAAGAACCAATTGCTATGATTTTATTTGTGGTAGCAGATAAGGCTTTTGATTTAATTCCTGGCAATGGCTTATCTAAATTTCCTGCCTTTGGTTTTACAGGTAACTTTGCTTTGTAAACTGCCCTGATTTTTTGGGCAAGCTGCAGACTCATATCTCCCACAGAATAAGCAGCACTTGGTTTTGCAATAACCTCAAGTGCTCCAAGTGATAATGCTTCAAGGGCAATTTTACTGCCCTTTGCAGATAAAGAACTGACTATTATTACAGGAAGAGGGAAATGCTTCATTAATTTACCAAGAAATGTAATGCCGTCCATGCGTGGCATTTCAATATCAAGGGTAATAACATCCGGTTTTAATTTAACAATTTTTTCCCTTGCAACATAGGGGTCAGGAGCTGTTCCCACAACCTGTATTCCTGCCTGGGCAGATAGCTGCTCGGAAAAGACTTTTCTTACAACAGCAGAATCATCAACCACAAGAACTTTGATATCAGATTTAAGACCAGATTTAAGACCAGATTTAAAATTTGGGGGGGACATGGACAAATCTCCTCTATTAAATTAACACAATATTAATCAAGGCTTATATTCAAAGCCATAACTGCATCAGGGGTTTGTATGATATTGAACGATAGAGAGTCAGCAATTTTTGATTCATCTATTATCTCCGGTATACCAAGTTCAAAGGGAACTTTTGATTCTGCCTTGCCAAGAGCATTACCGCAGACCATATTCAAAATTTCAGTCAATGTTCCTGAAATATGTTCACTGGTAAGTTCTTCTTTTGGTGTTCCCATAAAATTTTCAGCCATTTCTCCAAGAAGACTTTCAGGAATCAAAAGAGTAATCTTTCCTGAAACATCGCCGGAAAATTTAAGGTGACACGCCATATCAGGCTTATATTGTTTCATTCGCTCACTGATTGCGTTGGTCTCTTCTCCAAATTCAACAGGCAAGAAAAACATGGTCTCCATAACTTCAGAAATCGAAGTCATCATCACTGTCATCAAGTTCTTCACTGTAATCTACCTCCCCAAGAATATTGATTAATAAATCCCTGATAGTTTCAGGAGTAAATGGTTTTGTGATATATCCTGCCGCACCAAGATCCATGAATTCTTTAATCCTGGTATCATTGCTTTCTGTAGAGATGATAACAACCGGGATATCCTTAACAAGATCATCACCTTTAATTGCTTTAATAAGTTCCATGCCGTTCATGACAGGCATATTGTAATCAGTGATTACAATATCAATCCAGCCGTTTTTCATGATTGCAAGTGCCTCTTTGCCATCGCTGGCCTCATGGAATTGAGAATTCCCATAACCGGCAGTTTTTAAGGTTCTTTTAATAACAGAACGCATGGGCAAAGAATCATCAACTATCAGTATTGAATAAGACATTATTCCCTCTTTATTAATTTTATGAAAATTTATACCAACCTGCTATTATTTTCATTTTTTTGTTTCAGGCATGTCCGTAAATAACCCTGGACTGCCCGTGGCATTTAAACTATATTTAATAACTCTTCTATCTCCTGCATATCAATGCCAAACTGGGCAATAATAAGTGCAATATCATCAGCTTTCATGCCAAGTTTATTCATTGCCTGATTTTTAAACCGGTATGCAAGGCCATCAGATCCTACACCAAAACCCATCATCATACAGATACAATCGGAAAGATAGACAGCAGCAATCTCTTTATCTTGTATCATGGCTTCATCAGACAGATGATGATGTCTGATAATCTTAATCATTCTCGGGCTGAATTTCCACATTTTTGCTATCATTGCTCCAAGCTCAGTATGGTCAATACCAAATATTTTTTTTTCAGCCTCACGAAAACTTAAATTTTTATTTTCCACAAGATTTTTAATTTTTTTTGAAGATTGTGCAACATGTTTTTCCAGAATAATTTTACCAATGTCTTTTAATAGAGCCGATGTAAATATTGTATTTTTATTTTTAAGACCAAGATTTACTGCAACCTGTTTTGCAATTACTGCCGAGGATACTGAGTATTTCCACATATCTCCCTCTTCCAGGCCGTATCCTTTCTGGGGACCTCCAAGAGTTGCACTGCCTGTTTTTAATAAAACAAGTTCAACAATCTGGTCAGTACCCATCATATTAACCGCATCTTTTATTGACTCAGCAGGGTTTTTAAGACCGAAAAAAGCAGAATTACAGGTTTTTAAGACATCTGCGGTTATAATGGGATCATATTGAATTACATTGGCTATATCTTCCATGGACGAATCTGGATTATCCACCACTGCAAGAAGCTGGCTGGCAACAGCAGGAATGGGTTTCAAATCTTTAATCTCTTTTATAAATTCTTGAATTGTGGTCATATCTTCACCTCCTTTGACCCGGAAGTTTTTACAAAAATATCACCTGTTGCAATTTCAATCCTCACTGTCCTGTTCACATTCCCGCCAACATTCTGCTTATTGATCATGACATTATTTTTAAAAAACATTTTTTTTAATGCCATGTAATTTCTTTTGCCAATATTAAAAAAACCTTTTTGGTCAAGAATTTCAGCCCCGCCTGCAGCATATATTTTCATGCGCTGTTTAACAGCACCAAGTTGATAAGCTGCCTTAAAAAGCCTGGGAATACCTGAATCTGCAAACATATATGGTTTTGCCCTGGCTTTATCTTTATCAAGGGAAGACTCGGGCAGCATATAATGCAATATTCCTGCAACTTTCACCATTGGGTCATATATTACAAGTCCAATGCAGGAACCAAGGGAATATGTAATAATTGATTCCCCCGTATTATTACTTACTTTCATATCGGCAACACCAACAATCTGCTTCATTTGATATTCCTTTTATATTTATAAAAACTCATTACCCTTTTGAAACAATTTGGAAAATTCCATGAACATCAAGGATAAGCCCAACCCTGCCATCGGCAAGTATGGCTCCCCCTGCCAGGCCTTCTATATTTTCAAGATTGGAACCAAGGCTTTTGATAACATATTCGTCTTTTCCAAGGAGTTCATCAACCAGTAAAGCTCTTTTCTCATCCTTGGATTCAACAACGACAACTATGCTCTCCTGGATGGATTTTTTCTCTTTAATGTTGTGAAAAACCTCATGTAGACGTATCAGCGGCACAAGACTACCTCTATCTTTGATCATTTCACTTTTACCCTCCACAGTATAGTATTCATCTTTTCCCGGCTTAAAGGCTTTCTGAATTGCCATGGTTGGAATGACATATCTCTCTTTTTCAACTCTCACAAGCATTCCATCTATAATGGCAAGTGTAAGGGGCAGGCTGATGGTAAATTTACTGCCTTTGCCCTTTTCAGACTCAATTTTCAGCTGCCCACGAAATTTTTCAATCCCGGACTTGACCACATCCATTCCAACCCCTCTGCCTGACACATCGGTAACCTCTTTGGCAGTGGAAAATCCAGCCTGCATAATAAGATCGAAAATCTGTGGATCTGTCATCTGTTCACTGCCTGTAATAAGACCGGTGCTCATGGCTTTTTCAAGGATTCTATCCCTATCCAGCCCTTTTCCGTCATCTTCAATCTCTATGATAATATGCCCGCCTTTATGATAGGCCCGCAGGGTGATCTCACCCTGGGAGAATTTGCCGTTCTCGAGACGAACCTGGTTGGCTTCAATCCCATGATCACAGGAATTTCTGATCATGTGTACCAGGGGTTCATACAGTGCATCCACAACATTTCTGTCAATTTCAGTATCTTCGCCTTCCATGTTCAGGCTTATCTTTTTGCCTGATTTACGGG
The DNA here is from genome assembly GCA_964646305.1 of uncultured Desulfobacula sp. GTDB lineage: Bacteria > Desulfobacterota > Desulfobacteria > Desulfobacterales > Desulfobacteraceae > Desulfobacula. Next base: position 6,509 of record CAZYDL010000137.1, read on the forward strand.
ATAAATCCCGTACCAGTCTTATCATTTTCATGAAAGTTGCTTTTATTGGAATCATTCTCATGGACATGGCAATGGCCTGCATATTGCTCACAATCTGACCAAGCTGGCTTACACTCTGACTCAAGGAAGAGTCATTTGAAGTTTTTTGTTTTAGCATGGACTGGGCAATAACAAGTTCTCCTGCATAATCCACAAGATCATCCAGCTTTTGAGTGCTCACCTTGACTTGAGATGCCACCACCTTTTTTTTGCCCTGTTGTTTAATCTGCTTTTGCTCCATTAAAGCAGAAGCTATCTGTCTTGGTTCTGCCTTTTTTTCATCAATTAGAATCTGTCCGATCTTTTTATCTAATTGTCCTTTCTGCTGTTCAAGAGCATGGTCAAGATCCCGGGAAGATATATCACCCTTTTGCACAAGAATTTCACCAAGAGGCTCTGTTTCGCCATTGGCAAGAGCTGCCTGTAGTTTTTTTAGTTTGTCACTCAAAACTTCAATATCAAGATCATGGTCAGGAGGCATAAACCCGGTTTCTAGACCCTCCTCTATTTTTTCAATGAGTTTTTTCAAGGTATCAACTGATTCAAGAATAACATCTGTTGCTGTATCATTGATTATAAAATCACCACTTCTTGCACTGTCCAGGAAATTTTCCGTGGTGTGGGAAAGTTTGTTTATTTTTGTCAGGGATAAAAACCCGGATACTCCTTTAATGGTATGAAACGGCCGAAAAATTTCATTGATAATACCCTTGTTTTCAGGGTCCTGCTCAAGTTCAATGAGATTTATCTCTATTGAATCAAGGTTTTCGCTAGCTTCAGATATAAAATCGACAAGGATTTCCATATCATCATCAGATATTTTACTTGCTTGTTCTGGCTCTCCCTTTGATTGTTTTTCCATTTCAGGCTCTTTGTTTTGCTGTTCTTTACCACCAGCTTCTTCTGCATTATGACCTTCGTTTACAGCCTGTATACCATTTTCTGATTTCTGATTTTCTTTGGGGCTCAGCTCCAGTAATTGGAGGACATCAGAATAATCAAATCCAAATACTTCACCTTTTTTTTCATAATTAAGCACTGATTTAAGCAGAACAAGCCCCTCTTCAATGGGTTTTATATTATGAATATCTTCAAGAGTCATGTGCTCCACATACTCTTTACATGCTGTGGAAATTGCTTTAAATGTAGTAAAATCTTCTTTTTGTGAAAGATCTATAAGTTTATCCAGAGTATTAAGCATTGCAGCAAGATCAGGGAGATTCCCGGGACAAAAGCTTCCAATTAAAAGAGTAAACTCATTGAGTTTTTCTTTGATATCATCAGATTCAGATTCAGATTCAGAGTCGAGTTTACTATCATCTTCAACCGATTCAGAGCTGTCCAGGGCAGGATCAGAACTCTGATTTTGTTCTGACTGCTTTAAAACATTTATGGATGACGATATTTCAGAAATCAGTTCATTGAGAGCCGTCATTTTTTTATCAATATCTTTGGGATTATCTTCCAACAGGCTGTCAATGGTTTTTCTTGCTTTTAAAATCATTGTTGCTGTCTCTTTTAAATGTGATTTCAGGCAGTTGCCATGAATCTGTTTTAAAATAGGCAGCAGCCCGGACAGGCTTTCCGGCTCTTTTGGATCTGCAAGAACCAAATCACAGGAAAGTCTTTCAATCTGCTCTTCAATTATTTTATATGCCATAATGATGCCTCTGTTTGTTGAAACATTTTTCTATTTTAATTGTGAAACAATGTTGCTGTTAAAGGCACAGAGTATTGAGATTAAATACCCTGTGCCAGGGACACTTATAGTTTAAAAATTTTCAAAATCATCGTCATCATCAAATGGGATGACCTGATCCGGACGTACTTCCTCAGAACTGTGACCCAACATTTTTTTCTTATTGGTTGGGACTGCCCTGGGTTTGGAAGAGAGGGTTCTAATCTCCTTATGCACCTGGAAATCTGTACCCTGGGCATTTTTGCCGCCTACAAGCTGTACAAGTTCTCCCACATAATCTTTGAGCTGTTCTGCCTGGGCATTCATCTCTTCAGAAGCAGAAGCAGACTCTTCTGCATTGGCAGCATTCTGCTGGACTACCTTATCCATTTCAGTTATGGCTTTATTAACCTGTTCAATACCATTGGACTGCTCCTTGGAAGCTTCTGAAATTTCAGCCACAAGAGCTCCAACCTTGCCTGTACTTTCTGAAACCTGGCCAAAGGCTTCGTTGGTCGTTGAAACAAGTTCAGAACCGCCACTGACCTTTTTCACAATACTCTCAATAAGTATGGCTGTATTTTTTGCAGCATCGGCAGACCGCATGGCAAGATTTTTTACCTCTTTTGCAACAACTGCAAACCCTACTCCTGCTTCTCCTGCCCTTGCAGCTTCTACGGCTGCATTTAAAGCAAGCAGGTTGGTCTGGAAAGCTATCTCATCTATGGTTTTAATGATCTTAGATGTCTCTTCACTTGCCTTTGATATCTCTTCCATGGATGTTGTCAACTGACCCATGGAATCATTGGCAGAAACCACGACCTCATTGGCTTCTTTCATAAGGTTATCAGCATGGCTTGCGTTTTCTGCATTTTTTCTGGTCATGGAAGACATCTCTTCCATGGAAGAGGATGTCTCTTCTATGGATGCAGCCTGTTCAGATGCTCCTTCTGCCATGGACTGACTGGATG
>CAZYDL010000138.1:0-8995 GCA_964646305.1 uncultured Desulfobacula sp.
TTTTGAAACCAGAGTGTACTGTAGTACATGAGGGTTTTAAAATTTTGAAGCAACAAAGTAGTTGGGTGAGTTTTCATTTAAATACCGTTTAAGTTTTTTTTTGGCCCAGATACGCCTTTATAACTTCCGGGTGTTTTTGCACTTCTTTGGGAGTTCCCTGGGCCAGAGCCTGACCAAAATTTAAAACCAGTACCCGGTCTGAAATATCCATTATCATTTTCATGTCATGCTCAATAAGTACAATGGTAATATTGTGCTCCTCTTTAATATCAAGAATAAATCTTGCCATATCTTCTGTCTCTTCTGCATTCATGCCTGCAACTGGCTCATCCATTAAAAGAACCTTTGGACGCATGGCAAGGGCACGGGCAAGCTCAACCCGCTTTTGCAGACCATAGGCAAGGGAGCTTACTGGCTGATTTCTAATGGATTCAATTTCAAGAAAATCAATGATCTCCTCTTCAATTTTTTCGCGCAGCACCATCTCTTCTTTGTGGGCAGCACCCCAATACCACAGACTTGACAGCAAACCTGTTTTCATATGGGTGTGGGCGCCAAGTTTGATGTTATCAAGGACAGACATGCCATGGTAAAGTGCAATATTCTGAAAGGTCCTGCCCATTCCAAGGGCTGCTCTCTTATCAGCACCAAGATGGGTAATATCTTTATCATTGAATCGGATTTTTCCCTTTTCAGGAGTATAAAATCCGCTGATAATATTAAGTATGGATGTTTTACCTGCACCATTGGGGCCTATGATGGCAAATATCTCTCCTTTATTGACATCAAAGGAGATATTGGACAGGACTTCCAAACCTCCAAAGGAGAGAGACACATCAACAACACTTAGAATTCTCATTCATTTCCCCTTAATTTGGTATGACATCACAAATAATAGAGTTGTTTTTAATCTAAAAGTATGAATAAGAGATTAAAAGCCAGATGTCAATCAGCAAACCAAGTATATTAATGTGGTGGAAAAGACCAAAACCTTGTAGGTGAAGGGAGTACGTGAATTTGCCAGAATTATGGCTCTAATTAAGATTTATTTTATCAGCTTGTTTGTCTGCAAAAGCTCCGGTTTCAACCCAGATTACAGCTTGCCGTACAAGTTTTCCACCATGTTCCAGATTTAGCTTTGAAATAGACCATGGTTCCGCCGGACAAGGTTGCAATGATAAAGATCAGGGTATACCCTGTCAGCAGCTTGAAACGAATTGAAAGATTATTAAAAAAGGGAATCACTTTAAAGTCAGACACAAGGCAGACAATCTGTTTTTAATACCCATCCTTGAAAAGTTCTTCAGCAAGTTTGATATCTTCAGGTGAGAATACAAACAGGCATTTACCGTCGGCATCAGAAACAGATCCATAAACATAGTTGATATTGATCTGTTGTTCACCAAGTTTTTTAGTAATTCTATTAAATTCTCCAGGCTTATTTGTAATCTCAAGGGTAACAACTTCTTTAGAATCAAACAGATAATCGTTTGCTTTTAACAGATCTATGGTTTTTTGTGCATCGCTGACAAGGAGGCGGATCAGGGCAAACTGGGCAGAGTCTCTTCTCATGGAAGCATAACTTGCCGAGGAGGCAAGCCGTTTTAAGGATTTACCACGGGCTTCAAAAAGATTTTGGACATAGGCAGATGCATCCTGAATGGTGATGGCATCAATATTAATATTGTCCCCGGCCAGAAGTTCAGTTAATTTTCCAAGCTCTCCAGGTGCATTTTTAAGAAAAAGAGATATTTCCGTTCTAACCATGATGCCCTCCTTGTATGTTAATTTTAGTTTTTAATTTTAAATTGTGAGGAGTGTGCACGTCTCACTGATTAAGCCTCACTATTCATATCTCACATCTTATTTATTTGCAATATTAACACCTTCATCAAAGGCTTTCATATTCAGAGGAATAATTTTTGCTTTGGCTGCAAATTCTTCTTTAACGCAATTTTTTAAAAGCTCCAGGTCAACAATATTTGCCTTTGCAGCAAAGGCACTTAATGCAACAATATTGGCTGCTCTTACGCTGCCGGCTTTAATTGCAATATCATTGGCAGGAACCACAAGTTCTGTAATATCATCCCGCTCACTTCTTGTGGGAATAAGAGAGCTGTTGATAAAGATAACACCACCGGGTTTTACATCATTGGCAAATTTTTCTAAGGACGGCCGGTTCATTGCCACAAGGTGGCTTGGACTTTTGATAATGGGAGAGCCTATTCTCTTATCACTGATTACAACGGTGCAATAGGCTGTGCCTCCACGCATTTCAGGGCCGTAGGATGGTACCCAGGCTACAAAAAAATCCTGTTTCATTGCTGCATATGCAAGGAGTTTGGCACTGAGCAAAATACCCTGACCACCAAACCCTGCAAATTTTATTTCTGTCTGCATTTATATCTCTCCAAAAATTATGGTCTACTCTTCAGGTGTTTTATAATCGCCAAGTTCATAATAAGGAAGAAGGTTGTCTTCTGCCCATTTCAGTGCATCAATTGGAGTTAACCCCCAGTTTGTGGGACATGTATTTATAAGTTCCACAAAGCTGAAACATTTTCCTTCCACCTGGTATTCAAAGGCTTTTTTTATGGCTTTTTTGGCTTTATTTATCTGTTTGGGGTTTAACACTGCCTGTCTTGTAATATATCCTGGAGTTACAAGTTCTCCCAAAAGGTTTGCCATTCTTATAGGCATTCCTGTCTGTTCTGTATCCCGGCCTGCAGGTGCAGTCGTGGCACGCTGGCCCGGCATGGTAGTGGGAGCCATCTGGCCACCTGTCATACCATAAATGGCATTGTTAATAAAAATAGTTGTAAATTTCTCACCTCTGTTGGCAGCATGGATGATTTCACCCATACCAATGCTGGCAAGGTCGCCGTCTCCCTGATAGGTAAAAACTATTAAGTCAGGTCTAACTCTTTTAATTCCCGTTGCCATGGCAGGAGCGCGGCCATGGGCAGCTTCCTGAAAATCGCAGTTAAAATAATTATATGCCATGACTGCACAGCCCACAGGAGCAATACCCACGGTTCTTCCCATGATGCCAAGTTCGTCAATGGCTTCTGCCACAAGTCTGTGAACGATGCCATGGGTGCAGCCCGGGCAATAATGCGTCATATTATCACTTAAGCTTTTTGGTTTTGAAAATGCTTTTCCCATTATATTTTTCTCCTAAATTGTTGCATTAAAGCAGTCCTTGAATAACTTCGATAATTTTTTCCGGAGTTGGAATATCACCACCGCATTCACCGTAAAAATCAACTTCTCTTTTACCTTTGATGCAGCGTTCAACATCTTCAACCATCTGTCCCATGCTCATCTCAATACTGATCACAGCTTTACAACTTGTCTTTGTTGCAGCTTTATAGATCTCTTTTTCAGGAAAAGGAAACAGGGTCTTAGGTCTTAAAAGTCCGACTTCAAGTCCCTGTTCTTTCATCATATCAATGGATGTTTTGCAAACACGGCTCATGGTACCATAACTGACAATCAGAACTTTATAATCAGTGTCAGTATTATATGCCTCATACTGCACTTCCTCTTTTTTCATCTGCTCATATTTTGCTTTAAGAATAAGATTATTGTTATTGAGTTCTGTTGGATCAAGAAAAAGAGATTTAACAAGATTTCTTGTTTTGCTTTTTCTTGTATCCATACCGCTGGTTGCCCAGTCATCTTTATTTGTGGGTTCAGTTTTAAGATCATCGGGAAATTCAACTGGTTCCATCATCTGGCCAATTAGGCCATCGCCGAGAATCATAATAGGTCCCCGGTATTTTTCGGCAAGAGTAAAGGCCTGCATTGTCATTTCAACGGCTTCCTGGACACCATCGGGTGCAAGCACGAGAAGTCTGTAATCACCATGACCTCCTCCCTTGGTTGCCTGGAAATAATCTCCCTGGGAAGGAAGAATTCCTCCAAGACCTGGGCCGCCGCGCATGATATTAACAAATACAGCAGGACATTGTGCTGCTGCAATATATGAGATGGCCTCACTCATTAAACTGATTCCCGGACTGGAAGATGTCGTCATGACTCTTTCACCGCATCCTGCTGCCCCAAAAATCATATATCCCACAGCAACTTCACTCTCGCCCTGCAAAAACACACCATCAACTTCGGGCATTCTTTTTGCCAGATATTCTGCAACTTCTGACTGTGGAGTTATGGGATATGCAAAATAATTTTTACATCCAGCCCTGATGGCAGCTTCCCCAATTGCTTCATTGCCCTTCATTAATACTTTTGTCATTATATTTTATCCTTATAATTTTTTATGCTGTCTTTTTTTCTAATTTAACAATACTGATGGCAACATCAGGGCACATGATACAGCATATGCTGCAATGGATACAATCCTCGGGTCTTGCCTGAACAACAGGAAAGTGCCCCTTTGCATTTACCTTGTCTGTAATTTCAAGGACATTTTTAGGGCAGACATCTACGCAAAGGCCACATCCCTTACACACTTCAGAATCAATAATATGTTTGTACGTCATTTACTATACTCCTATTAAATTTGTTTCCATGGGAAATTTAATTTTCGGTCTATTTCCAAAACAGGGCAGGAAAAGTCATTAAGGTCAAGTTGTGAAATTAAATGTGATCCAGCTGTAATAAATTTCATTTCAATCCCTGTTGCCTTTGAGACCTCTTTTAACTGCTCATATCCCCTGAAAATATGTTCTATGGTTGTCTCATCAATGAGATTGGAATTGCTTACAATCCCAGTTACCTTTAATTTTGAAGATTTTTCTATCTCATCTTTTATCTTGATGCAGCCCTCAACATTTTGTGTAAAAGGTCGGAAAGGGTTGATGACCTGCAGCATATGAACCTCTTTTTTAGATAAATGGTCTGCAAGAGCTGCAAGTACTGTAACACCAGCATCATCTCCTCCGGCATCAAGAATTGTCAGCTCAGACGGCTGTTGTATTATTCCTGCAACAGCAGGAGTCAGAATTGGAAGATCCGCGTGCATATACTTAATGTCGGGCAATACAACATCAATGTCCATATCTTCAAGAAGGCCTCTGACTTCCCTGGTTCTAAAATATGGATTAACAAGATCAAGATCTGCAATTTTTACATCCAGCCCATCCTGTTTTTTCTTTATTGCAAGATTTACAGCAGTTTCAGTTTTACCGCTACCGTAATTTCCACATATAACAACAATTCCTTGAATATCAATAGTCAAACCTATACTCCTTAAAACACTAAAACGATTATTTTACACAAACCATTATTGATTTGCAATGGTTTTTTTTAGTTTTATCTGGATGTTTGGACTGATTTCTATCCATAGAACATAATGAAAAATCAGGGCAACTTAATGGGGGTATTTCAAAACTAAAACAAGTGGAATAAAGATTTAAATTATAAACCTGAATTCCCGGAAAACTTAAGTTTCTATTCTTTAATTTCCACCCTGAAAAGCTCACTCTCATTGCTGTTTATCATTTTTTGACAATGATGGCATACCATATTTAATGTTTTAATATTTCCTTTAAAAAGGAACTTATCACAATGGGGGCAGCGGTATTCTTTTAAATCTGGATTGCTCTGCATCGGTGGAACTATGGGCCCTGTAATATTTGAATTGTTCATTATTTCTCGCTACACATGGTTAAAATTTGGATATATCATTATATCATAAAAGCAAAAAACCCAATCAATTTTTTATTAATCAATTCTTTGCAATAAATATTATGACAATTATATTCAGTTAAACTCCTTTTATGGTTGGGAGTATAACTTTATCTGTAATAAATTTAATGGTTATATTTTTATTTCAAGTTGCTATTATAACAGTAATGCTGTTTTTTTGTAAACTTTTTAAATAGAAATACCACTTTTAAGATAAAGCATTGCACACCCTCTGGCATCTGAAAGTGCCTCATGATGATTGAGTTTTATACCTTGTTTCTTACAACAAACATCTAATGATGCTGGTTTATACCCTTTTGCTCGATATATTTTTAAGGTGCATTCCCACGGGTTTGCTATGTTCAATTGAGAGTAATCCAAGTGATAATATTTCATTGTTTTTTGTAAAACATTTCTATCAAAAGCTTCATTATGAGCTACTATGGTTTTTCCAATAAGGCGGTTTTTAATTTCAGGGTAAACATCAGGAAACAGCAAAGCATTAAATGTATCATTTTCAGTTATACCATGAATTTGGGTGTTATAATATGAATATTCATTGTTTGGCGGTTGTATAAGAGAACTATATTCATCTATGATCTTGCCGTTTTCTACACTTACTATCCCTATGGCACAGGCACTGTAACGTTTGCCAGTTGCTGTTTCAAAATCTATTGCAATAAAATTCATTAATGTCTTTTTTTTATTCAAAATTTTTATTCAAAAGATTAATTGAGCCCCATTCCAATTACAAGACCAATAGCAATGCCAAGCCCGATAAAGATTGACCCCACAACAATTCCAACTGCAATATTGTTTTCTGACAATTGTTTTGATGTATCAAAGGGTGTAAGTTTATCAAATAGCTTAAACCCCAAAAGCATAAATGCAAGTGTAAGGATCACACCAAAAATTGCATATAAAAAATTTGCTATTATGATTCCGGCTTCCATTATTTTAACACTCCTTTTACCTTAATTATTTTATCCACATATCCAATGGTTTCTTTACTGTGTCTGCCTGTTACATTGATAAGATTTTTTTCAATGGATGACCATATATTTGGATCCATACCTTTGCTTTTAGCAATCTTTTGGGTTTTAAGAATATTGCCTTTCCCTGCATTATATGAACCAAACATAAATGCAAGTCTGTCAGTGAAAGACCTTTTTGCCTTCCATAGCCTCCAGATAGCCCGATCGTAATAAATACCTGCTGCAATATTCCACTTTGGCTGCAAAGAACTCCCTTTTATTGAAGGGTTTTTATACTTAATCTCTTTAAAGGTTTTTGGCATTATCTGCATAATGCCTTTTGCGCCCACATGGGATTTTGCATTGGGATTCAGGTTGGATTCTGCAATGGCCTGGGATTTAAAATATCTCCAGTCAAAGCCTGGTCCAAAACAGTGTTTGCTATATTTTTTAAAATACGAATCATATTTGGTCACGTGATTATAACGTTCATACCCAGATGAAGATACAGGCCAACATAAAAGTAATATCAAAAAGGTTAGTATATATTTTAAAAAATGCTGCATTGAACAAAGCTTAGCACATAAATAGCAGTATGAACAGCTATGCAATCCAGCTCAAGACTAATTATCCCATGGAAAAAGCCATGGGACATCCAGAGTATCAATGATATTGATTCAAATTTTTTATGCAGATATTTCTATATCTATAAAAACTCAATAATTAGTTTTATGTCTGTATCAGTCATGCAGCGATTTAATTCAAGACTTTTTGTTTTGATATTTAAGGTAAGCTCATCAAGTATATCTTTGGAATAAGAGATCTTATTGGCTTTAAGATATTTTTTAACAAGCTGTTTGCCGCATAAAATATTTAAAAAGAATTGTTCTTCAGAAGCAATTCCAAATCTGCCGTCGGCATGGGTTCCTGCCACATGGGTTTTTACAGCATCTCCAAAAACAGGTGTGTTGGTGTTTAACAGGTTCTCTCCTGTTTGCTCAAATATTATGGAATCTAAATATTGATAATAAGCCTTAAAAGTATCAATATCTTCAGTATTTACATTAATGTCAAAACCTTGATTTTTTAATGTTTTTGCACTTGTATAAAGATCAGCAATTCCATTTCTTTCTCCAATGCCAAGGGCCGAGGCTTCAAGAACTCTTCCTCCTCCCATAATGCCCATGACACTGTTTGCAGAAGCCATTCCCATGTCATTGTGGCAATGGATAGAAATTTTTGTCTCCCTGGTTTTTAAAGAAAAACGGCCAATTTTTTCAAAAACCTGGTTGGGTGCCATCATTCCCGAGGTGTCAGGCAGAGAGAGAATATCCACCTTGTTTTTACTTAAAAACAGAATACATTTTTCAAGAATCTCATCATCTGCTCTTCCAATATCCAGCATTGCCATGGATATAACAGCTTTGGTATTGTGTTTTTTGACATATTCAATGGTGTTTAAAAGGTTGTGAAGAGTTGTATCAAGTTTATCTCTAGTTATATCTTTTTTAATATATACATGGAAATGGAAATCATTGATGCCGGTACCAAGTAAAATCTCTGCATTGTGAACAGTTGCCATTCCCATGGCTGCAATGCGAATTGTGTATTTTTGTTTTTTGGCATGGATGCAAAGTTTTTTTATGATTGCAGCCTCCCCGGCATGGGCGGGAGGGTAGCCTGCCTGGCAGATATCTATTCCAAGTTGTTCCTGGAAGTTTAAAATCTTTAAACGCTGTTCAAGGGAAAACATTAAGCCTCTGTACTGCATACCTTCCCTTAATGTTTCATCAATAATTATAATTTTTTTATTTGCCATGATATTTCCTTAATACTTTTTTAAGTCAACTCTTCAGGCCGTTAAAAGCCTTTATAAATTTTTGTGAAATTTTTTTTTAGGCGGATTAAAATAACCATGTATTAATTCTGGATAAAGGTTTTTCAATTGCTGGATTATGAAGCCCATCCCTAAGGGCTTGCCGGAATCTTTAATTTTTGACATCATCTCACAATATTTTTTTGGATCAAAATTAAGATTGCGCCATTGAATCATATTGATCTTGTATTTTTTGATAAACTGCCTTAATGCTTTAAATTCACCTTTTGAATCTGTAAATCCCGGGCAGTTAAGATAGTTGATGGCAACAAATTTTCCATGCAATTTTGCTGTCTCAATACTTTTTAACACATCTGAAAACTGATATGACTTGGGGCGGAAATAAGCATTGTAGCAATCTTCTCTAACAGAATTCAGGCTTACTCTCATGGAATCAAGACCTGCCTTGCATAATTTTTCAACATATTGTGGAATCCCTGCATTTGTATTTAAATTTATTGTGCCTTTATCTGTTTGCTGCCGGATATGCCTT
>CAZYDL010000139.1:0-8984 GCA_964646305.1 uncultured Desulfobacula sp.
CATGCAGGAAGAGACTTTAAGGCACTTGTTCTTGTTGACCATAAAACAAGCCGCACGTAGCCTACATTATTATTCAATATTTTTTTTAATTTTTATCCAATATTTCCCGGATAAAACCTGCAAGTTCATTATTTGAAATCGGTTTTTGAATATATTTCCGGATACCCAATGAAATCACATCTTCTTTTGAAAAGTTTTCACTATAGCCACTGCATAATATAATTGGCATATTTTGTCTAAGTTGTAACACCTCTTTAGATAATTCCATGCCTGTCATTCCACCTGGCATGGTCATATCTGTTATGATCAAATCAAAATACTCCAGGTCCTGTTCAAAGGCTTCAAATGCTTTGACACCATTTTCAAAGGTGATCACTTTATATCCATAATCCTGCAAAAATTCTTTAACAACCATGCAAAGATCTTCCTCATCATCAACAACCATGATTTTTTCTATTCCGCCCTTTATCACTTCTTGTTTTTTACCATGTGATTGATAATCTTTTCCATGCTCAATCAGAGGCAAAAAAACATAAAAAGAAGTACCTGTTCCAGGAGTACTTTCAGCCTTGATAAAACCGCCATGTTCTTTAACTATTGTATCAACAAGAGCAAGTCCTAGGCCTGTACCCTTTCCCATCTCTTTGGTAGTAAAGTATGGATCAAAAACTTTTAACATGGTTTTTTCATCCATTCCAACACCTGTATCTGAGATTTCAAGTTTCAAATATTTATCATTGATGATTTCATGATCCAAAATATCTTTTCCCTGTGAAATTTCAACTGCCAGAAGTTGTATGGACAAAACCCCGCCTGATTCTCCCATGGCATGGTATGCATTGGTACAAAGATTCATTACAATTTGATGCATCTGGGTAGGATCAGCCATGATTTTTGCTTTGGAAACTATATTGTCCTTGATTTCAATCGTGGTGGGAAGTGAAGACCGTAATAGTTTAAGAGCTTCTTTAACCACATGATATAAAGTTAAAATTTGTTTTTCATTGTCTGTTTGGCGGCTGAAAGTAAGGATTTGCTGTACAAGAGCGGCAGCTCTCTGGGCAGCTTTATTTATTTGTGCAATATGTCCCTTTGCTTTTACTGGATCATCAAGGCTAATTTCAGTCAATTGTGAATGCCCAAGTATGCCTGACAAAATATTATTAAAATCATGGGCAATACCTCCTGCCAATGTTCCAATAGCCTCCATTTTCTGAGATTTTTCCAATTGTACTGCCATATTTTTTCTTTCCAGGGCAGCCCTATTTTGTTCTGTAATATCCCTGGCTTCTGCGATAATTGCAATAACTTCACCTGAATTATTCAAAAGAGGCGTGATGGAAAGATCAATATTTCTTATTTCATCATCTTTAGAAATACCTGTGGTTTCATACCTGTGAAACTCACCAGTCCCTGCTTTTATAACAGATTCTTTGATCAATTGTTGAATATCTTGATCATGGCGCCACCATGGAATCTGCCAAAAAGGTTTATCTATAATGTCCTTTATTCTTATACCCGCAAGCTCAAAACCAGCCTTGTTTAATACTTCCAAATTGCCAGTAGGAGACAAAATACATGCGTATTGATAGGATTGATTAAAAATACCTCTTAATTTTAAATCATTTTCAACAAGTTCGGCCTGGGCTTTTTTGTTTTTTTGTATTTCAATTTTTATTTTTTTGTCATTTTTTTCAAGCTGCTCCATGAAAGAGTTAAAATGTTGGGATAATCTACCGAATTCATCAAGTGCCCCAATTTCCATACGCGTTGAAAAATCGCCCCTGGCTCCTTTTCCAAATTTATCCATTAAAGATTCAAGTGGTTTTGTTACAGACATAACTATTAAATATGTAATCCCAATTGATACTAAAAAAATCACAATTAAAGTAATTATCAAAAAAAATCTAAAGGTAATTAAAGGTGAAAATACTTCACCAACATAACTTGAAGATACAACAATCCATTTATACCTGGGCAGGTGTTTAAATATTGCTATCTTCTTTCTAGCTTTTAACTCATCGGGGTTTTTCCATTCATATTCAATGCGACCGTTTTTTTCTTTAAGAATTTGTTTTAAAAAGTCATTGGGATATTTTGATTGCTGTAATAGATTGATTCCTTCAAGTTTTGGATGTACCACAGCTGTCCCTTTTTCATCAAGAACATAGGCATATCCTGTTTGTCCAGTCTTATATGTAAGAATACTCTCCCTGAAATCATAAATATCCACAAGATAATTAAATTCTTCACGGTAGGCAGAAACTGAAATAATCCAGTCCAAAGGCTTATAATAAACCATATAAAGCACTTTAGATCTTTTTTGAGCCTCTCCTGGATTTTTCCACTCATACTCCATATATCCATCTTTCACTTCCAATTGATACTGAACAAAATCAACATTAGAAACATCTGAACCCTTCATATTATCCTTTGGATGAACCTGGAGTATTCCTTTACCATTAAGGCAATAGATATAACCGCTTATGCCTATGGATTGATTCAAAAAAACCTCTTCAATAATTTTTATTGCTTCTGATCTTGTCAAAAGCCCTGAACGATATTTACTATAATAATATTGGGCAATATCCAGATTTTTTTCAGCAATGGTACGAAGCCTGTTCTTTATGGAAACATAGGCAGCAGATTCTATGAAATTGACTACAGAATCAGTTGTATTTTGAAGTTCTTTTTCAATATTGAATTGCAGTGTTTTTTTAAGCTGGAAATAAGCAATGGGGCTTCCAATTGCAAATAAAAGGGTAAAAACCAGAAAAAAGGTCAATAAAATTTTATTTTTAAATTTTAAATTTCTAAAAAACATTGATCAAAAGCCTTTAATGAGCAAGTGCATTTCCTTTAGTTCCACTGCTTAAATAATAGCTTTATAATTTTATATAAATCAAGCACTATTTTTTTTTGACAAGAGCAGTATATGCGCATAAACTCTTCTTTGACAGGCCCTCATAAAACAGCACTCTCCCCAGCGTCCACGTTGGCAAATGAGTGGAAAGGTTTTTATATTGCACCAAATTGTTACTCTGGACTAACGATTATCATCAATCCAGCTTAAAGGTAAGCGCATATGGAACAATTATTTTAAAAGGGGCATAGGAGATTTTTGCCCTGCGAAGGCCTTTAATTCCAAGGTCCTGCTCCCTGTTCAAATATAGGCATCTATCTTTTAAATATTTGGCAGTTTCCTGATTGATAATTTGCGAGGCACCTTTATAATCAATATCAGTTTTTTCAAACTGTATATCATATGTTGAATTATTTAATCTGCTAAAAACAGAGAACGCAATAAGTTTGTTATTGGTGCTTATTACAATTCCTTTGAGTTCAAATTCATCAAAATGATCAAATGCTAATTTAATGGCTTCATACTCTTCAACAAGAGTTTGTGGGGGAAGGGAATACCTGCCAATACAATCTTGAGCAAGTTTAAGCACCTCTTGCTTGTATTCTTTTTTTAATGGGTATACTTTGAAATCAGAAT
Organism: uncultured Desulfobacula sp.; assembly: GCA_964646305.1. GTDB lineage: Bacteria > Desulfobacterota > Desulfobacteria > Desulfobacterales > Desulfobacteraceae > Desulfobacula. Next base: position 3,500 of record CAZYDL010000139.1, read on the forward strand.
AATTACGTTTAAATTGTGAAATCAGATTTCGTTTCTTATGAAGTTTTTTCCCTTTAAGATCACTTAGCTTATTTACATCATAAATATATTCAGCATAATCACGCTGTTTTTTAATTGTGTAATATTTTTTAATCTCTGGAAATTTTTCTAAATATTCTGATGTTACAAGGGAAAAATCAGGTGACAAACCTCTGTTTTTTAGATATTGTGACAACTCAATAAGTTCATTTGGACAAAGATCTTTGCCCAAAGGCATAAATGAACATCTCTCAATACCATCATAAATTAAAAGCCGTTCTTGATATAAAATCCAGGACAACTTAGATACATATTGCCATGCAAATAAATTTGAATAATTATATTCGCAGGAGATGGGTTTGAAATAATCAATAAAAGCTTGAATAATTTTTTTATCTTTTAGGAGGAATTGATTAAATTTTAAAGGTCTGCCACAGGCAGTCTGGGATTTGGAACTACTCACAACAAAATCAGAAGAAGTAGTAAAATTAAAACCAAATCTTTCATATAAGCTATCTGATGGCATCTTGTGTAAAGCTGTTTTTACTTTTGATATTTAGTTTTCCCAAGGCATTATAATCTATATCGCTCAGTGCAGTGGACATTAATCAATTCCTGAATTTTAAAGGAGTGTGATCTTTAAGCAATTCAAATCCAAGTTTTTCATAGAACCGGGATGTTCCAGGTTGAGCCACAACACCTATCCAGTCAACATTATCAGTTTTTAATTGCCGGATCAGTTTTTGAATTATTTTTTTACCTATCCCTTGTCGCCTGTATTGCTTTAATACAGCAAGGTCCTGAATATAGGCATCACTTACAAGATCAGAAAGAGCTCTTCCCATTCCTATGAGTTTTTTATCAAAAAAAGCGCCCACAAAAACAGCAGAATCCTTAACTATATAATTTAAAAAATCAGGGCTATCTTCCCAGGAAGGTTTCCACCACCCGGCTTCCTTGTAAATCTGAACAAGGTCCTGGATTTCAGCAGATTTAATTTTTTTTATTTGAAACTTATCCATTGGCATATCTAAAAATTGACCCATCACAGATGGTTTGAGCATTATATTGGCTGAGAAACAATAAAGATCAAAACAAATTCACAGCAAAATTGGGCATTACAAAAGAAGCTTTATGAATTTGGGGAGTATAATATTTTAATTGTTTTTGAAAATTCTCAGTCATGGTTCTAAAAGGTTTTTTCAGTTCAGGGCCCAGAGATCCGAGACAAATCCCTATGTTGCCTCCGGGATAAGTTGGCACCAGAAAATATGAATATGCATAAAAAGGAAAAAGTGATTTTGTAATTTTCATAAGATTGGCAACGCACTCTTTATGCAGGAAAAAAGATTCACCCTGGGTTGCAATGATGCCATCTTTTTTCAATGCATTTTTCAAATTTTTATAAAATAGTGGTTCAAATAATGCCTCACCAGGTCCTATTGGATCTGAAGAATCCACAATAATCACATCATATTTATTTTTCTGTTTCTGGACAAAGGCATTACCATCAGCAATATGAACATTGACTCTTGCATCGTCAAAACCACAGGCAAGGTCAGGCAAAAACTCTTTACACACATTGATCACTTCTTCATCAACTTCACAAAAATCGATATTTTTAATGCAGTCATGGCGGTTTGCCTCTCTTAAAATCCCTCCATCACCTCCGCCAATCACTAAAATATTTTCTGGATTTGGATGGGCAAACAGAGGAACATGGGCGAGCATTTCCTGGTATGCAAATTCATCTGACTGGGTTAATTGAATAATACCATCAAGCACAAGCATTTTTCCATGGTTTTTCGTTAAGAACATGTCAATCTGCTGAAATTTGCTCTTATTGCTGTAAAGGACTTCTTCAATTTCAAGAGATAATGCTATTCCCGGCCACATTGGGCAGATTTCAGAAAACCAGCCATCTAATATTTTACTATAATTTTCCATCTCTCTTTAATGTCTAAAAGCTATCTGCATTTTATAATGATTGCCCTTAAAATATGAAGTGGCAAATTCTGCAATTTTACGAGGCTCATAGAATTTACAACTAAATATATCAAGATACACTCTATTTAATGCATTGGCAAAATGGCCAGAGATAAGGGAAGTCTCAATGAGCTGAGTCATTGAAAACCCTTCAACCTTTTTGTCTTTGCCAAAATGGACTACCTGGCACTCTCCAAAACGTTTCATATCAATAAGATCGCACAATTGATATACAAATTGCTCAATTTTTTTTGCATCTCTGATAATATCAGGGTCACTTTTATATATATCCACAGAAGTTAAAACACCCCATGGATTTTTCATTGCATACTCTTCTTTCCAGGAAATAGAGGAAGTTTTTGAGTTTTTAAGCATCTCGCTAATATTGTTTGGCTTGCCATTTTGACCTTTATCTGGATTTGTCAATTTGGAAATAATACCTCTGTTCTGATCAGAAGAGATAACAACATTTTTTGATTCAAAAGAGTCTTTCATTGAATTTATGGCGATTTCAAGATCTATGCTATTGCCACAGGTAAAGATATCCACGGCAGCATAATCATGCTCTGGCCAGGCATGAACGGTAAAATGCGACTCAGCTATGACAACAACACCACTTATCCCCTGGGGTTTAAAACCATGGAATGAAGAGCTTATAATGGTTGCACCACTCTCTTTTGCAGCCTTAAGCAATGCTTTTTCAACTGAGTTTTCATCTAAAAGAACATCCATGCTGCACTCATAATATTCAATGGTCAACTGGCGGCCAAGGGCAAAATCTGCATTTTGATTTGACCCTTTTACAAATTTAATATTTCCATCAAGCATTAATGCCTGTCTCCAATCATAAATGAAAATTTATTTTTCTATAAAACCATTAAAACAAGTTTAAAAGATACTGTTCTTAATGATAACACCATAAATTAAATGATCAAGGGTGTGAAAGGAGTCAATCTAATATTAATCAATAAGTTTCCATTATTGCTTTAAACCGGAGCAACTCATTATTGGACGGAATATCTTTTTGCTGCAGGTTTTTTATAATACCTGGTTCATTAAATCTTAAAAAGGGATTTACATTTAATTCATCCTCTAAGGTAGAAACAATCAGTTCAGGATTATATTTTTTAATATACTCTTTAATAAATAAATTATCTTTTTCTATACCCTGAGCAATTTGTATGGATTCCATAACATAATCATGGCCACCATAAATTTTTGTATTTTTTGGAAAAGAAATCAACCGCTTTAAAGATAGGAAAAAAGCATCAAGATTCCCGGAAAAACAATTACCAATGGTGCCATTAAACAGTGTATCACCTGTTATTAACGAATTTTCTGCCTGAAAGGTTATGGAATCATCTGTATGACCTGGAGTGTGAAAGACTTTTAAAATTTCTTGGTCAATATGAAATTCTTGATCTGATTTAATTTTTGTACAATCAATAAACTGCGCAGCTGTCTTTTTCAATAATTTTCCATTACCTGAAGTATGATCATGGTGGGAATGGGTATTTGTGATATATTTAATTTTAATATTTTTGTCCTGGGCAAAAGAGAGTATATCCTTTACTGCCCCGCCATCAATAACAACTCCTTGTGTATTTGAGTAAATGAGATATCCAAGATTATCTATTGAATATCTAAATTGTTTAACAAACATTTTCCTCCACCTGAAAATTATTCACTAAATCTAATCTTTAAACACAAAAGGGGCTGTTCTGTCAATTTTACAGGCATAATATTGTCATGTTTGGACTCAATGGATTGAAAAAGTTTTCCAATCATTATGCTAGCACAAAAAAATAAAATCAGCCCGATCCCATTTACCCAGGGCATGTAAGGGCTGTCACTGCCTGCAATTAACAAACCTGTTACCCATAGTATGCCAACAATCCCTGTTAAACATTTTTTATATTTTAAATTTTGTTTTTTTTGCATCTCTAACTCCCTTTTTGTTTTATATTTTCATATTTTGTTGCAAAAACTAAACAGGATGGTCAAAAAAAATCTATCTATACTCTCTGCAACTCCAGATAATCTTACCGATAATCCTTACTTTATCTGTCTCTTCCCGTTTAAGATAGATGGGCTCATAATCTTTATTATCACTTGTGAGAACAAGCTTATCCGGATGTTTTTCTACTCTTTTGATTAAAATTGTATCTTCCACACCAACCGCATAAATCGTTCCAGCAATGATATTATTTTGTGATTGATCAATTAAAACTGTATCTCCTTCTTTTATAACAGGTTCCATACTTTGACCAAAAACTTCCATGGCTACCATAGAGTTTGCAGAGCCTTTTCCTGCCAGCCATTTTGTTTGAAAGGATAAAAAATCTGTTATCTTATCATCGCTTTCAAATGACCCTGTACCAGCAGACAGCCTTGCAGCTACTTTAGGAATATATTTAAACTCAACATCATTCTGAGACCTGGTGCTTATAAATACATTCCCGATACCAGATTCAACCCATTGGGGGTTAAGTCCAAATTTTCTATACAATTTTACAATCCATTTATCAGGAATTTTATTATTATTTCTTGCATGGGTAATTCCTGATCTGTTGATCTCAAGTTCCCTGGCAAGCTCAGACTGGGAACTTATACCTGTTGCACCAAAAATTCTTTTTATTAATGCATCTATTTTATTTGCAGTCATAAAGCAAAAATGCCTTTAAAAATTCTTATTTCATCAACCATGTTTCTTTTTTTACATATTTGTTGAAAAATTGCAACACTTTTTATAATTTTATTTTATTTTTTCTAAAGAAGGGGGATAAGAAAATGTTTATAATGTCATGACAAAGAGAATAGCACCTGTGCCAGTGGAAGGATTTGCCTGTAATTGTAATTGCATTCCATCAAATAGATAATTATTTAAAAAGCTATTGCTCAAACTAAATTCTAATTCCTGTTTTTCATAACGATATATTGCATTGATATAAGTCTGCAATAAAAAAGATTTTAAATTGATTGAATTAATTTTTATTAAAGATTCAGCATCATAGCCGATATTCAAAGATAAATTCAAATCAATGGCTTTGGGGAAAACAGGTATGTATGAATCCACGGATGATTCCAAGATTAAACCCTTGTCATTATATGAAACCAAGAGGAATTCACAATTAAAATCAGTGAAATTTTTTGTACCTTCACAGGCTTGATCTTCAACATCCCTGGCCAAAGATATGGAGTGGAAAAAAACAAGAATCAAAATAGGAACAATAATGTTTATAATATATTTACACTGGAAAAATTTAATTACTTGAAATGTCTTGTTCATAATTTTGCTCCATACCTATTCTTTATTTTTCATATGAACTTAAATAGAGCAAAAACCATGCTAAAAAATATATTTTTTATAAATTGTTCAAAACCACTGACTATCAAGGCTTTCACAAAAAAAAATAATTCTCTATTGAGCCTCTTGCAGAAATAACAAATAATTTTAAATTTTTGTAATCATCAAGAGTTA
>CAZYDL010000140.1:0-4762 GCA_964646305.1 uncultured Desulfobacula sp.
GGGGGAACAATTTTCTTGGGAAGAGGCAAACCTAAGTCGTCAAGGAATTGTGTCTGAGTACCGCTCTCGATTTCAGTAATGCGTTTATGTGTATCAGTAATGAAAGTTTTAGAAGATTCCCAATACGCAACAATTTTCTGTTGAACTGTCAGAACTGGGATGGGACATTCTAATGACTCAAAAAAATTGAGTTTAACTTCTTTTCGTCCTTCTGCTCCAACTTTATTCCGCCATAAATGTTCTTTAAAAAATTTGGCCTGAATCAATAAATGGAAATATTGTGGATCAATAACTTCAAGATCAGGTTTATAGACTGCGAAATGATTTGTGACAACGACCTTATCCCAACCATCCGGAATGATAGCCACAGCACCATTTTTAAGATCTATTTTTGAGACAACTATATCACCCGGTCTGGCCCAGAAAAGTTCCATTGTGTATTCTTTGTTTTGGTTAACCTTGCGTGGTTCTATTGAGCCATCAAAATGAATAGTCACTGGCATTAAATCTGAAAACCCATTGTCGCTACGATCAACTTTTTCTTTTCTATGACTTAAAACAGAACCAATAGGAACCATTACTGAAGGGGGCCAGTGCCACTTGATATTATGAAAGCTGTTAGGATCCCATCGTTTGACTTCTGAAAAATTGACGGCAAACGCCTTGGGAAGCGATGGTGAGGCTTCAGTCATTATTCTTCCCCTCTGGCCTCAGCAAACTTCTCAGGATCTGTCAAAAACTCTCGATACCATTCCAGGCAGGTCTTCTCAATATCCTTTGGGTTGTTGTCGGTTGGATACAGTTCATTTAAATCTTCTTCACCCGTGGCAGAGATACCCACCTTTTCCGCCTCATACATAAAAATGGGGTAGTCAAACTGATCCTTGAGAAGTTGCCGGGATTCAGTCGCTTTCTTCGCAATCATGAGTTTTAAATAATCCCTGAGTTTTTTTTGCAGTATCTTTCGCTCTTCAGTATCCTTATCTTTTTTGGCTGTGGCAATGGCAGTTTCCAGACGCTCGGTTTCTTTTGTGATCTCATCTGCATAGTGTTTATCAATTTCAGTTTTCGCCTGGGCGTATGTTTTATCAAAGGCTTTCTTTTCTTTTTCAGTGTACTTTTGTAAGAAAAGCAGAGAGCACTTCACGCTGGCCCCGGAACTGACAAAGGTTTCCTGGGACAGGCTTACCACGGCTTTTAAAAAAGCACGGTCTTCGGTAAATTCCCTGACATAAGCAAGGGATGGATTATTGTAAATCCCTTCAGGGAGGACAATTCCCATTCGTCCGCCCGGCTTAAGCAGGTCAAGGCAACGCTCGATGAATAGAATTTCGGTTTTGATTTTCCCGTAAACTGCTTGGCCTTTTTTGGTGGTTTGTTTCGGCAATTTAAACAAAGAGGCAATGGATTTGTTTACGGCTGCTTTCACCTTGCCCTGGGCCTCAATATAAAGGTCACCGTACTCGTCTTTATACCGTTTGGCCGAATCGTTGGAAACCAAAGTTTCCTGCTCTGTGATTTTGTCACTGGGTTCTACATTCGCCCCAAACGGAGGATTCGTCAGGATGATATCAAAACGACCTTCAAAAATACCGTTAACGTTTAAAAATCCGTCATGGTGGTGCACACCGCCATGACCGTCACCATGCATGATCATGTTCATCTTGCTGGTCCGGGCCATCCGGTCATTGGCATCTGTCCCATAAATACACCTGTTGGAAAGCTTCCACATGCGGGAGTTTTCAGTGCGCTGATCAATGGTTTTCTGGATTTTATCATACTGCTTTCGCAGCTTTACGGCTTTGCCTTCCTCGCCGAGTTCCTTGTTTTTAAGGATTTCTTCTTTGTATTCATTGTATTGCCTGTCTGCATCGGCAAGGATCTGTTCTCTGACAATTTCAAAGACACGGATGAGAAAACCGCCTGACCCACTGGCTGGATCGCACACGATTTCCCCTTCTATGGGATTTACCATATGGACCATGAATTCCACAATGGAACGCGGGGTAAAAAACTGGCCGATCTCACCACGGAAAGTGCGGCCAAGGAATCGTTCAAAGGCAACGCCCTTAATATCTTCACTGGTATCGGACAAATTATATTTTTCCAGTTTGCGTACAATTTCCGTACCGGTTGCGGGTTTCAGGTTGATGCGCTCATCATCTTCGAAAATTTTATCTGTGGAGTAGGCTTCTTTGGTCCGTGTAAAGAGCATGTCTAGAGGGTTATCACCGAGTTGTTCTTCCAAAAAATCAACACTGAACAGGTTTTTACGCCTGCGTTTTTTACTCAATTCCCGTTCCACCCAAACCTTTACAAAAAGAATTTTGGCTATTTCATCAAACGCTGCGGCTGGATCTTTTTTTTCCCGGTTACGGATCACATTGTGACATTGGTGCAAAAGGTCAGCAAATTCCTTTTCTTTGAATACCCGGAGTTTGGATAACAGCTCTTTGATTTCCTTTTCCGATGCATCTGCGTGGGGAATGTTTTCAATTTCTTCAATATACCCCGGCATTTTATCTTTCTTCACTCTCCAGAACCGGGTTTCCCGGGAATTATGGGTCACAAAAAAAGGGGCATCTGCAATTCGCGCATAGTTCTCGCCTTGTGCATAATCAGGCGCTTTAATCGTTACGTTATCCGATTTGCATTCAATGATGATGAACGGTGATTTCTGATCCGTTTTGTCTTTTGCCGTCCGCCATATAACGAAATCTGCACGGGCCTGGGCACTGCCTCTGCCGGTAACATTCACTTCTTCGTCAATTTGATCCAGAGTATATCCGTATTCATCAATCAGAACGGTCAGGTATTGTTGCCGGACCTGTTCTTCCGGTGTTAATGAAAGCCACATTCTTCGAACAGGACTGAAAATTTTATTCCCGTCGATTTGGACTTCATCTGCTTTTTTATATGTCTTACCAGCCATTGTATTGGCTCCTTTATGTCAAAATATTTTTATGCTCTGAAAAACTATAAAACTGATCCTGCCCGAGAATGATATGATCCAGTAAAAGCATTTCCAGAACATCTGCCGCTTGTTTCAGTTTATGGGTTGCTTCGATATCCTGGTCAGAGGGTGAAGCCTCCCCAGAAGGATGATTGTGCACAACAACAATTGAACTTGCTGAAAAACGCAGGGCTTCTTCCATAACCTTTCGCGTATAGACAACTGATTGGGTTGGTATTCCCTCTGAAATAACACGTTCCGCCAACAGGTTGTTTTGCCCGTCAAGAAGCAATGCAAGGAATATTTCGTGCCTTTTGCCCTCAAACTTTGGATAACAGAAAGCCGCGATGGTCTCCGCCGAATCAAAGGATACCGGAAGTGCATTCTGTCTTCGAACCCGCTTGCCGATTTCGATAGCCGCTTTAATTTGGGCTGTTTTGGCAAGTCCCAAACCTTTAAACTTAAGAAGATCTTCAACATGCGCACGATCAATCCCGCAAATTCCGTTCAGCCTGTCAATGAGTTGTCGCCCCATGTCTATTGCAGTTGATCCAGCTTTACCCACTCGAAGCAAAATTGCCAGCAACTCGGCATCAGTAAGAGATTCCGCACCAAACTGAATTAATTTTTCACGGGGCCGTTCCCCCTCCGGCCATCTTTTGATTGATAAATTAGCGGGAAGATCAGCCATTGAGCCGTCCCTTCTTTTTCATATCTTCACAAAATAAATTAAATTGTGTTCGAGCTAACTTCGAAGGTGAAGTTTTAGCGTTCTCCCAGCGATTCACAGTTGCAAAGCTCACTCCCAAAGCATGTGCGAGGTCTTCCTGGCTTATTCCAAGCTGTTTCCGAACTTCTCTAACTAATTCCGGGAATTTTTCAGACCCTGTGGTCATAACTTCACCTTCTCTTCTCTGGTTTTAATATTAGGCTTCAGATATAACACCTGTTATAGCATATGCAAGAAAAATATCAAATATTGTTTTTTTAGAATTGGAATTTATTGACTTGTCATTTAGTGAAATTTTATTGTCACGTGAATTGGCTTTGTTATAGAATACCTTAATTTTCTTCAAAATAATCAGAATCAATGGTTTTAACCTGATACGTATTAATAACTGATAACCCCACGTTATTTTCAATCATTAAATCAGCCAGATGTTCTCCATCTATTAAGATAATTTTATATTCGACCTGTGTCACAAACTTAAAAACACTTTGCGGAAAATTTGATGTGGTAATAAAAATTCCTTTTTGGGCTTTTTGGGATGCAAGCGCACCTGTAAAATATCTGATTTCTTTAACAGGAACCGTATTTTCCCATTTTTTTGCTTGAAGGTATATCACATCAAGGCCTAGTTTATCCTCCTTGGTGATCCCATCAATTCCACCATCCCCGGACTTTCCAAGGGCTTGGCCTGCATCCCTTTTTGAACCGCCATATCACATTGCAATGAGAAGGTCGATAACCAGCCCCTCAAAAAAGCCAGGGGAGCATGATTTTACAATTTCAAGCACTTCTTTTGACAGTCCAGAATATAATTTTTTAATTTACAAGGTTTGACCCCATTTACCATGGGAAACCTTCTCACGGTAAATGGAATAACTGTAGAAGATGATTTAAAAATCATTGATGATCTTGTGCTTGAAATCAGGGTGTAACGACCATGAAGCTGTTTGGTTTGATCCGGCCCCATCAGATTGCGTTTTCGTCTAGCCTTCTCATAAGCCAACGAATGCCTTGCCAAGTATTCAAAGCATTATAGGTTTCTTTAGCTTCACGCCCCTTTTTATTAAATATATCTACAG
>CAZYDL010000140.1:4772-5997 GCA_964646305.1 uncultured Desulfobacula sp.
CTACAGTATCACCTCCTGCAACCAACAAAATTTCACCTCCCGAAACAACTACATTACAACTTTTTTCAGCGGCTAAAGTCATCAAGTCTTTACCCGAAGGTGTGGTTGCCCACTTCCCAACCATGGTCGCAATACCCGCAGCGCCGCATATTATAGGTGCTGACGGGCCAGCATATACACCAGACATTGTACAAACATAAACTGCAGTAGTTGAACTTTGCCCAAAAGTTTCAAGTCCCTCTACTGTTACTGCAGCAATAACACTACAACCATCACTCATCGTAATCCTCCTTAAAATATAACTAAAAGTAATTAACCGGTTGCCCGCATATCTTGGAAATTATTAATAATTAACCGTATATCTTTAAAATAACTATAATATCTAACCAAAAAATAAAATTTGGATAAAGAATCCTTTATCAATATTTCCAATGTCTGTAAAGAAATGTCAATGATTAACCTGGTACCGATCAACTTTTGGAATCTTAGAATTTGTTTCAATGTCCACATCCAGCTAAAGTAAGGCAAGCTGCCAGGAACAGTGTATGTAAAATTTCTTATGGTAAATATTCAGAGATAAAAAAGGTTTTGGTTGACACTTTTATGTATTTATAATACAGCTATATTAAAGCTACATTTGAGGTTTATTGTTATTAAAATATATTTCAGGAGGAAGTATGAGAGAAGTTGTAATAGTTGCAGCATGCAGAACAGCAGTTGGTAAATTCGGCGGTACTCTGTCGGCGTTGAGCGATATTGATTTTGGTCCCATTCCCATTAAAGAAGTTATTAAAAGAGCCGGGTTGACCGGTGATCAAATTGATGAAGTAATCTATGCTTCAGGATATAGAACAGGTGACCTTCCCATTAACTCAGCCCGTGTTGTATCTGTAAAAGCCGGGATTCCCCAGGAAAAACCACAGTTTACAATTTCCAAGGCATGTGCCGGCAGTATCAAGGCTATTACCCTTGCAGCCCAGGTTATTAAATCAGGTGATGCCGAGGTTATTGTGGCAGGTGGTATGGAGAGCATGAGTAATGCAACATTTATGCTTAAAAAAGCAAGATGGGGCTATAGACTTGGCCATGGTCAGCTCCAGGATCAATTGATTCTTTTTGATCCCTTAAGTGGGAACACCATGGGTGAGACTGCTGAAAATGTTGCTGAAAAATACAATGTTTCCAGAGAAGACCAGGATGCATACGGGCTTAGAAGCCAGCAACT
>CAZYDL010000140.1:6097-8981 GCA_964646305.1 uncultured Desulfobacula sp.
GCATACATGGGAATTGGTCCGATTCCAGCCACAAAAATGGCACTTGAAAAAGCAGGTTTGACCATTGATGATATGGATCTGATTGAATTAAATGAAGCCTTTGCTTCCCAGACACTGGCATCTGCCCGTGAATTAAATATGGATATGGATAAAGTAAATGTTAATGGCGGCGCCATTGCATTGGGACATCCTGTTTCTGCTTCCGGTGGTGTTATTGTTACAAAGCTTTTGTATGAACTAAAGGCAAGAAATTTAAGATATGGTCTTGCTACCCTTTGTATTGGCGGCGGCCAGGGTATGGCACTGATTGTAGAAAATAAATAATATCTGAGTCTGTAGTTGACTGATTAACCCCTGTACACAGAAATGACAGTGTGCAGGGGTTTTTTATTTATCAACACTATCCAAAAATAGTGAGACATGCACCTGCCAGCGCCAGAAGGATGGCAATGCTTTTGTTGACGGTTATTTTTTCCTTTAAAAAGACAGCAGCCAGGATAAAAATAAATATGGTGGACATCTGATTTAAGATAGCTGCCCTGGAAGCTGTCGTATATTTCATCCCAGCCACCCAAAAAAGCAGTGCCAGGTAGTTACCTGATACAGAAGCAGGGAAAGCAACAATCCATGCTTTTGAAAATTTAAGTTCTTTTAAATACAACCTTCGTTTGGGGTGACACAAAATAAGGACAAGCAGGGACAGAGTTCCTGCCACTAAACGTACATAGGTTGCCCAGAAGATATTGGTGTGTTCCAAAAGCTCCTTGATCATCACAATGCCGGCTGCCAGGAAGATCATGGAAAGAGAACCTATCATAATGCCGGACAGGGCACTTTTGGCTTCCAATATTTTTTTTGGCGCTTTTTCCTTTTTCATTGAACCCACAAAAACAGCTATAAGCACAAGCAGACCTCCAATAAGTGCATTAGAGCTTAAATTTTCTTCCAACAGGATAAAAGAAAAAAAGATAACACAGGGAAGATAAAGGCATTCCACAATGGCAACAAGGCTTGCCCCAAGCCTGTTTAAGGCAATGAAAAAGCAAACATCTGCCAGTGTAATCCCGATAAATCCTGATAAGGCAAGCAAAAGCCAATCATTAATGGGTTTGTCCGGAAAAAAGGGGATATTTAAAATCACCATGGTCAAGGAGATGAGAATCAAAGCTACAAAGCTTATATAGATATTTAGAGAAACAGGAGAAAAGACTTCTCCACTCTTTTTAAACAGAATTACAGCGCAGGCCCAAAAAAAGGCTGACGCCAGTGCAAATACGCTACCCAGCATAGTTATTAACCTTTTTGTTTATCTTGAAGTTCAAAATTGATAAGAGATGGTTGCCTGTCTAATCTGTTCATGGCAATTATTTCTTTTTATGGTCACATCTTCATGGCTGTTTCCGGCAAATATCAAGGTGGCCACCCATAGTTTTTGTCCCTTGAAGCCATTACAAGGGACAAAACTTGTAATGGCTTCACTGGCACCAAAAAAGTCAGATCGAAGTGTTAAATGACCCTGTTGTGCCATGATATGTTCTCCACAGACCTCTATATCTGCACCTGAGACCCTTATATGTTCTACAACAACAAAGTGTTCATATTTTTGTTCACAGCCCACATATTTTTTATTCAAAAAAAGATTAACAAGGATCTCTACCATGTTGATCCCGGTTGCCCAGTAAACAGTCAAGGGTGTCTGGCTGGGAAATCTGGCGTCAATTTCAAGTAACTTAAGTTCACTATTATTGAGTATCACTTCAACATCCATTATCCCTGTAAGATGAAGTTCCTGTGCTATGGCAATTGCCATTTCTTTAAATATCTTGATTTGATCCCAGGAAAGTTTTGTGGGTGCTGTGACACTTTTACAGTCATAGATTTTGTCCATTACTAGATCAGTGACATAAAGAGCCTGATATTTTCCTGGATGACCTGCAACTTCAATTGAATAAGAGGGACCTTCCAAATATTGCTGTATGACCATATTGATCAAGCTCAGTCTGTTTGGAAACCGGGCATTGAATGCTTTTGAATTATTAAACACTTCTACTCCCTGGCTTCCGCTTTCCTGGTCCGGCTTAATAACTATTGGAAATTGACAGTCTGGCCAGGGTTTTGGTGTTGGAAAATTCATTTTTTTAAAAAGAGCATCACTATCGAGTTTGGAGTTAGAAATTTTGTATGCATTTAGATCAAATGCCAGAGGAATATTTTTCATTTCTGCCCAGATCTTCACTGAAGTCAGCACTTCAACATCCTCAATTGCCGGGAAAATGATATCCACGGCGGGAAAATTTAAAGGCATCGGGTGTTCAAGAGTGAACTCAAATTCCAAAAACTGATCACACAACAAGGCTGCCGGTGCATGTGGGTTCTTATCAATAACAATGGTTTTCCACCCTGCCTTTTGAGCCAGGTAAACAACTTCAAGTCCCTGGAGTTTCCCTCCAATCACTGCTATCAACATATCATATCTTCTTTTTTGCAAGAGAATCGTTTAATGCATTTTGCCTGTCTGCAACCCAGGCCTGGTATTCTTCTTGACGGGCAGGTTCAAGCCCGCAGGTTTTCAGGACAGGTAAAATATGCTTTAAAGTCCTTCGTGAATCTTCAATATCAAGGGAAAGGTTGGCAACCCCTGCAAGACCTTTTTTGGGAGGAACAATGGATGTCACCACATTGGCGCCTGCTGCAAGTCTGCTCTTTAAGCCGTCAAGCCCGCCCACATCCAGAGAGGCTGGAATAAGCGTACCCTGTAGTACAAGCCGCATCACAGCAATGATTATTCGTTCTTTTAAGCTGTCCTGGGGTATTGTTTTTGCCATTGGCGTGCCTGCCTGGGGAATAAATGTCATAACCCGGGCCTGATCCACAGAAAAATCTT
>CAZYDL010000141.1:0-5051 GCA_964646305.1 uncultured Desulfobacula sp.
ATATTAAACGGGGTGATATATTTCTTGCTGGGCTTGATCCTGTTATTGGTCATGAGATTGCAAAGACAAGACCCGTTATTATTGTATCCAATGATATTGGGAATAAATATTCAGGATCTATAACAATCATCCCGGTTACTTCAAAGAATCTTATCAAAATATATCCCTTTGAAATTTATCTACCCAGTGAAATTACCAGGCTAAAAAAGAATTCAAAAGGAAAGGCTGATCAAATTCGTACTCTGGACAAGGCAAGATTGATAAAGCCCATTGGGAGTCTTAACAATGGGCTTTTAAGAAATCTGGATGATGCTCTTAAAATACATTTGAGTCTTGACGACTAATATTATTTAACTTTGTACCAGGTCACGGTTCTAAAAAAAATCAATAGTTATTATAGCTTTTTTTATTTGATTTTATAAGATTACAAATTTTTAGAGATTATCTTTGATTAGTTCTAATAATTTATTTGTGTCACCATCAGAAAACTTACCATCTTTACTCATTAAAACTTCACCATTTTTATTAAAAAGAACTATGCAATAGCTATCGGTAGTAAGATTCCAGATTTTAGATATTTTTTCATTGATGTCTCTTACATAAATTGTTCTTGGAAAATCTTTTTGTTTACCTTCCAAGATTGAATTTATTACAAAATTAGGTTTCCATGAAGCACCTAAGTTTATCATTGCAATTGAAGCGAACTTTTCTTCAGGAAACTCCTCAGCTTTCATTGCTTTTTCAACATGAGCATTTATATCTTTTTCATCAGGATCAACATACATCAAGCAAAAAACTTTTCCAGTGATCTCTGTACTACTCCACTTCCCTCCAGAAACTTTACCACCATCATCTCCGTCAAGTGTAATTGTTGGAGGTACTTTTCCAACTGGTAGTTCAGCATTTACATTTTGAGTTGGCAATAGGAATACTACTACCACAAATAATAGAGCTATCAATCTTGTTGTTGTGATCATCTGTTACTCCTCTTGTTAAATTAAATTAAAGTAGTTTCTAAAATTATTTTCATGATGCATTTCCAGTAAAAATTTAAGCATGGGTTTCATGATTTGTCTCCAATAAAAGTATGATTATTTTATAAAACTATTCACTGTTCAGTTCAAAAGAAAGCTTGTTTGGTTTATAAACCATCTTTTGATTTCAATAAATACCTTTATATAAATGGCAGCCTCTATTTGTCAAATTAAAAATAATATTTGGACAATATATATTGCTATAATTTAGAGATTTTCAGGTTTTACAACAGGATGTTCCTTTAAATATTCAAGCCTGTTTAAACCATTGATATAGGCAAGGGCACTGGCAGTTATTATATCAGGGTCTGCACCTTTTCCAAGGGCCACAATCCCGTCTTCCTGGAGCCTGACTGTTACTTCACCCTGGGCATCTGTGCCTTCTGTTAAAGCTGATATGGTAAATCTTAAAAGTTCAGATTTAGTACAGGTAAGTTTGGATATGATATTGTAAACAGCGTCTATGGGACCATTTCCTTCTGTTGCTCCCTGGACTGATCTCCCATTGATGTTGAGTTTGATACTGGCAGTTGGAAACACAGTATTTCCCGATAATACATGGATATATTCAAGGCTGAAAACTTCAGAACTTCTCAAAACTCCTTCATTTATCAAGGCTTCAATATCTTCATCAAGTATACTTTTTTTCCTGTCTGCAAGGTGTTTGAATTTTGTGAAAACAAGTTCTAACTCTTCTTTGGAAAGATCATATCCCATTCCAGATATGTGTGAGTTAAGTGCATGACGGCCGGAATGTTTGCCAAGTACCAGGTTGTTTTTACTAAGGCCAATGGTTTCAGGTTTCATAATCTCATAGGTCATGGGATTTTTTAATACACCATCCTGATGGATTCCAGCCTCATGTGCAAAGGCATTAGCTCCTACAACAGCTCGGTTGGGCTGCACCATAATGCCTGTGATCATGCTTACAAGACGGCTTGTGGGATAAATTCTTGTGGTATCAATGGATGTTGTAAAAGGGAAAAAATTAGGGCGTGTATGCAAGGCCATGACAATCTCTTCAAGGGAAGTGTTGCCGGCTCTTTCTCCAATACCGTTTATGGTGACTTCCACCTGTCTAGCGCCGGCTTGTATGCCGGACAGGGTATTGGATGTGGCAAGTCCAAGATCATTGTGGCAGTGAACGCTTAATACAGCTTTATCAATATTGGGTGTGTTTGCAATTACATATTCCACAAGTTTGCCAAACTCTTCAGGAATGGCATATCCAACAGTGTCGGGAAGATTAATTGTTGTGGCACCAGCGTCAATTACAGCTTTAAAAATTCGGCAGAGAAAATCCTTGTCTGATCTGGAAGCATCCTCTGCTGAAAATTCAACATTGTCTGTAAAAGAGGCAGCAAGTTTTACTGATTTAACAGCCTGTTCAAGAACTTTTTCTGGTTCCATTTCAAGTTTGTATTTCATATGCAGTTCAGAAGTAGCAATAAAAGTATGAATTCTTGGATGAACAGCATCTTTGATGGCTTCCCATCCAAGTTTGATATCATTTTCATTTGCCCTGCAAAGGGAAGTAACCTGGGAAACTTTAAGGTTTTGTGCAATGGCTTGTACTGCTTTAAAATCACCTTCTGATGCAGCAGGAAACCCGGCTTCTATGACATTGACACCAAGTTTTTCAAGCTGGGTGGCAATACGCAGTTTTTCAGCCTGGTTCATGGAAGCTCCCGGAGACTGCTCTCCGTCTCTCAATGTTGTGTCAAAAATAATTATTTCACTGTTTTGTGTCATGGTAATTCACCTCTGTTTTCCAAATTTATGTTTAAGTAGTGAGTTCTGGGGATTAAGAGAATATTTTTCACAAACCTCACGCCTTTTTATTTATCAGTTTTCCCACTGTCCAGTGAAAGCTTATATTGAAAACTGTCTGCAAGAGCCTGCCAGCTTGCCTCTATAATATCTTCTGAGACACCAATGGTGGAAAAAATATTGTTTTCATCCCGTGATTCAATAAGAACACGAACCTTTGATTGGGTACCATCCATGCCGTCAATAACTCGAACCTTAAAGTCCACAAGATGCATGTCGTTAATTTGCGGGAATATGGTGGCAAGTGCTTTTCTTAAAGCATTATCCAGTGCACTGACAGGGCCGTCTCCTTCTGCCGATGTTATTTCAGTCTTATCCTCTACCCTGATCTTTATCATGGCATGGGAATAGCAGGGCCGTTCCTTATCTTTTTCCACCACAACCCTGAAGGATTCAAGTTCAAAATAAGGTACATACTGGTCAGTTAATTTTTCCATGATAAGCTTTAAAGATCCTTCTGCTGCATCAAATTCATATCCATAATTTTCCAGCTCTTTAATGGTTTTAAGAATCTGATGTTCATTAAGGCCTTTTTTACCAAGGATTATGCCAAGTTCTTTTGCCTTATATTCAATATTGCTTTTACCAGATTGTTCTGAAACAATAACGCGCCTTTCATTACCAATCAGGTCTGGAGAAATATGTTCATATGCTTTGGGGTTTTTCATTATTGCGCTTACATGAACCCCGCCTTTATGGGCAAAGGCACTTTTACCCACAAACGGTCTTGAATTAACAGGTGGTACATTGGCAGTTTCTGAAATAAAACGTGACAGGTTTACAAGTTTTCTAAGATTTTTGCTGCTGATGCAATCCTGGTTCATTTTAAGGGCAAGAATGGGGATTACAGCTGTGAGATCGGCATTGCCGCATCTTTCACCATAACCATTGATTGTCCCCTGAACCATGGTGGCTCCTGCATGCACTGCCATTACAGAATTAGCCACTGCCATGGCACCATCATTGTGGGTATGAATTCCAAAAACAAGTTCAGACTTGTTTTTATTGTGAAGGTCTTTTCCAACCTGAAGGTCAGACCTAACCTGGAGGTCACACGTGAAATGCTCAATGGTTTCTTTTGTGATAAGTTCAATATCACAGGGCAGGGTACCGCCATTGGTATCACACAGAACCAGGCAGTCTGTGCCGCCAGCAACAGCAGCTTCAAGGGTTTTTAAGGCATATTCACGATTGGCTTTATATCCGTCAAAAAAATGTTCAGCATCATAAATTACTTCACGGTCATGTTTTAAAAGATATTCAACACTCTCTTTTATCATGGCAAGATTTTCATTTTTTGAATTTTCCATGATGGATTCAACATGAAGATCCCAGGATTTTCCAAAAATTGTAATCACAGGGGCATTGCTGTTTATTAATGCCAGAATATTTGCGTCTTCTTTGCAGGTTTTCCCCTGTCGCCGGGTCGCGCCAAAAGCTGTTAATTTAGCATTTTGAAATTTAATTTTTTTGGCAAGTTCAAAAAAATGACTGGCTCCTGGATTAGATCCTGGCCATCCACCTTCAATATAATGGATGCCAGCATCATCAAGACGTTTAGCTATCTTAACCTTGTCTTCAGGAGAAAAAAATATATTTTCTCCCTGCATGCCATCCCTGAGTGTGGTGTCATATAGGAAAATGTTAGTTTTAGTTTTTTGGCTCATGATTGTATTTCCAATGCATTATTTAATTCCCGATTCTTTATTTTTTACCATTCTCTCTTGCCAGAGCAATGGCTCCGGTGGAAGCAATCTCAATTATACCCATGGGTGTTAATAAAGAAATGATAGCATCATGCTTATCACTGTTCCCTGACATTTCAATGGTATAATGTGAAAGCCCCACATCAACAATTTTACACCTGAAAATATCAACAATTCTCAAAATTTCAGCTCTTTTTTCAGGCTGGGCATTGACCTTTATTAAAGCCAATTGCCTTTGAACATATTTTTTATCTGTCAGGTCATTGACTGTGATAACATTGATAAGTTTATTAAGCTGCTTTTTTATCTGTTCAATGATATGTGGCTCGCATTTAGTCACCATTGTAATCCTTGAAATGTCTGGCTCTGTAGTGTTGGCAACACTCAAGGAATCAATATTAAATGCACGGCTTGAAAAAAGTCCTGCTATCCTTGAAAGAACACCTGGTTCATCATCCACAAGAATGGAAAGTAAATATCT
>CAZYDL010000141.1:5151-8918 GCA_964646305.1 uncultured Desulfobacula sp.
AGCAACGAAGTAGATGGGTGAGCCTTCATCCAAACACCATTCAAACCAGAAGCATTTCTGTTATGGCTTCTCCAGCCGGTACCATGGGATAGACTGACTCTTCTCTATCCACCATAAATTCCATGACAACAGTTCCCTTTGAGTTTAATCCTTTAGATAAAACAGCTTCAACTTCATCGGGTTTTTCACATCTAAATCCTTTTGCGCCATAAGCCTCGGCCAGTTTCACAAAATCCGGAGCATTTGCCATGTCAGTGGAAGAGTAAACCTTGTCATAAAAAAGCTCCTGCCACTGCCTTACCATTCCAAGATACTGATTATTTAAAATAACAATTTTAACATCAATTTTTGATTCAATGGCAGTCATTAATTCCTGGATATTCATCTGTATTGAACCATCTCCTGCAATATCAACAACAAGTTTGTCAGGGCATGCTGCCTTTGCTCCAATTGCAGCAGGAAGGCCAAAACCCATGGCTCCAAGCCCTCCCGAGGTAATAAAGTGGTTGGGTTTATCAAAGTGATAGTATTGTGCGGCCCACATCTGGTTTTGCCCTACTTCTGTGGTGATAATGGCATTGCCCTTTGTCAATTCATACAGTTTTTCTATGACAAATTGTGGTTTAATGATTGTGTTGCCCTGGTTATATTTTAAGGGGGTTGTGTCTTTCCATTCCTGAATCTGATCAAGCCATGTTTTTCGTGTGAGTTCCAGGTTATGATTGTCAAAAGTTGTGGCTTCCATTAATTGAATAATACCTTTTAAGGCAGTTTTGCAATCTCCCACAATGGGGCATTGAACCTTGACATTTTTATGGATTGAAGTGGGATCAATATCAATTTGAACAATCTTGGCATGGGGTGCAAATTTTTCAATATTACCTGTAACTCTGTCGTCAAATCTTACACCTGCGGCAATCATTAGATCGCAATTGCCTATGCTCATATTGGCTCTGTATGTGCCGTGCATTCCAAGCATTCCAAGCCATAGGGGATCAGAGCCGGGAAAAGCGCCTAATCCCATTAAAGAGCCTGTAACTGGAATGTCTGCCATTTTTGCAAGCCTTGTGATCTGTTTAGAAGCTTTGGAAAGGATAACCCCTCCACCTGCAAAAATAACAGGTCTTTTTGCGTTTTTAATCATTTCAACCACTTTAGTGAGTTGTTTTTTGTTAGGTTTATAATTGGGTTTATAGGATTTTAAGCAGACATCCCCCGGGCTTTTAAAATCAATTGTGGCCTGCATAACATCCTTTGGAAGATCAATGAGAACAGGGCCTGGCCTGCCTGAGCCTGCAAGGTGAAAAGCTTCTTTAATTGTGGAAGCAAGTTTTTTTATATCCTTTATAAGATAATTATGTTTGGTACATGGCCTTGTGATGCCGACTATATCCACTTCCTGGAATGCATCATTACCAATAAGCCCGGTGGGAACCTGGCCTGTAAATATAACAATGGGAATGGAATCACAATATGCAGAGGCAATTCCTGTCACAGTATTTGTTGCACCAGGACCTGATGTTACTAAAGCCACTCCAACGGATTTATTTGCCCTTGCATAGGCATCAGCCGCATGGACAGCTCCCTGCTCATGGCGCACCAGAATGTGTCTAAGATTATTCTGCTTTGCAAGGGTGTCATAAATATCTATAACAGCACCGCCTGGATATCCGAAGATTGTATCAACTCCCTGTTCTCTGATCATTTTTATAAGGATCTGAGCACCATTAAGTTTCATTTTGTTAACTCCTTGATTTATATAAATAAATTATATGATCTTTTTATAAAAGATTAAATTATTACTTTAATTTTGTTTGGCACTATCATGCCTTTGTCCTGTCCATATTAAATATTGCACCATTGCCGGCAGAACTGACCATTTGAGCGTACCGCGCCATATAACCTGTTTTGATTTTTGGTTCAGGTTTTTCCCATTTTGAGAATCTTTTTTCAATCTCTTCTCTGGAAACTAACAGTTCAATTGTTTTGTTTGGAATATCTATTTTGATTTGATCATTTTCCTTTATTATTGCAATCAATCCGCCCTGGGCAGCTTCCGGTGATATATGACCTATGGATGCACCTTTTGTTCCTCCTGAAAATCTGCCATCGGTTATAAGAGCCACACTTGCGTCAAGCCCCATACCTGCTATGGAAGAAGTCGGGGTCAGCATTTCACGCATGCCAGGGCCTCCGGCAGGACCTTCATACCGGATAACAATCACATCACCTTTGTTAATATTGTTATCCAGTATGGCTTTGGTTGCATCTTCTTCACTGTTAAATACCCTTGCAGGTCCCTGGTGCTCCAACATGGAATCAAGAACAGCAGATTGCTTAACAACACAGCCTTCCACGGCAAGATTGCCAAATAATATTGCCAGGCCCCCATATGGATGGTAAGGGTCTTTAACGGGTCGTATGACTTGTCTGTCTCCCTTTTCAATGGTCTCAAGGTTTTGCTCCACAGTCTGCCCAGTAACAGTCAAACACTTATTATTGAGCATGCCATTATCTAATAATTCTTTCATTACAGCAGGAATGCCCCCTGCCAGATCCAGGTCTTCAATGCGGTCTTCACCACCAGGGCTTAAAGAGCACAGGTGGGGAGTTTTTTCACTGATTTCATTTATAAGGTTAAGATCAATATCCACATTGGCTTCATTGGCAAGAGCTTTTAAATGTAACACAGTATTGGTAGAACATCCCAGAGCCATGTCCACTGCAAGGGCATTTTTAAAGGCATCCAAAGTTAAAATTTTATCAGGAGTAATTCTGTTTTTTAAAAGCTCCATTATTTTAATTCCTGTCTCCTTGGCAAGGCGTATTCTTTGTGACATGGGTTCTGGAATAGTCCCGTTTCCAGCAAGAGCCATTCCAATTGCTTCAGTCAGGCAGTTCATTGAGTTTGCTGTAAACATGCCGGCACAAGAGCCGCAAGTAGGGCAGGCTGCATTTTCAATTTCATAAAGCTGCTCTTTTGTCATTTTTCCGGACTGGACAGCACCCACAGCCTCAAACACAGTGACAAGATCAATTTTTTTGTTTGAATTTTCAGGATGTTTGCCCGCTAGCATGGGCCCCCCGCTGATAAATATGGCAGGTATGTTCAATCTTGCTGCTGCCATGAGCATACCGGGAATAATTTTATCACAATTTGGAACCATGACAATGGCATCAAAAGGGTGTGCCATTGCTGTAACTTCTATGGAATCAGCAATGAGCTCACGGGATGCAAGTGAATAATGCATGCCTTTATGATTCATTGCAATTCCGTCGCATATACCAATTGTTGAAAATTCCATGGGAGTACCGCCTGCCATTGCAATGCCCGATTTTACAGCCTTAACAATATGATCAAGATGCATGTGCCCGGGGATGAGTTCATTGGCAGAATTGGCAATACCGATATGGGGCTGGTTGATTTCCCTGTCTGTATAGCCCATGGCCTTCATAAGGCTTCTATGGGGTGCTCTTTCAATGCCTTTTGTTGCTGTATGGCTTCTCATTTGTAATATGTCTCCAAAAATAATAGGTCTTTAAAAATAAAAAAGCCGTTATCTGCCCTGTCTGGGCTGATAACGGCTTTTAAAGTTTTTAAGGTTTATGCCACTAGGAGCCCCGTCGTATGGAGGTAATAATAATCACCTCCACGAGAATAAGGACTAATAGTATGTTTATAATATTTAATTTCATATTTTTTTTACTCTAACTTAATAAAGTTTAATATATATAAACTTTATTTAACCTAAGGTCACACCTAAGTC
>CAZYDL010000142.1:0-8886 GCA_964646305.1 uncultured Desulfobacula sp.
TAATCAAAGCTGCAATATTTTTTAACTTTTCTTTTTTAACTGAATCTTTTTTATTTTTAAATTCCAGTGCAAGTTTTTGTTTTTTTATCTTTGCACGATCATGAAAAATTTTAAGCTCAACCATTTTTTGAAAAGTTTTTTTTGAATAATTATCCTGGCCCAGTTTCTTTTCTTTTAAATCATCAATAGGCCTGTTTATCTCTTGAATTCTCAGATTAATAATTCTTGCCTTCTCAAGAACATGATGTTCTGTACCAGCACCAAGAATACAATTTTTTGTTTTATCGCTTCCTGCACCTGCGAGCTCAATACCTTTTTTGCCATACAAACTTGAAGAGATGATCCTGCATTTACCACTATCAATTTTACCGCTGGAAAAAATTTGAGAATCAATGATTTCATTTTCAATATATACATTTCCAAAGGTTTCAATTTTACTATTATGAATATATCTTGCGTATATATCTCCCTGGGCACTTATGACAGAATCTGTAATACCGACTTGAGATTTGATATCACCCTTGGCTTCAATATGCGCCCCTCTGATTTCCCGGGCATCAACATGCCCGGCATTTATATGATATGCACCCGTTAAAACGCCTGACACATTGATATTTGCAAACTCTTCAAGGGGGCCATACTTGAGATCTGCATCCTCAAGAACATTGATGGCAGGATGAATAAATAATTTCTTTTCAATGGATAAACAAGGAAAACCTGTTTTACCTGCAAAAGCTTTTTTATAATCTTTGGAAAGCCTTGTTCCAGATGCACATCTGAAGGCAAATCCATATCCTGTTGACTGCTCAACATTATTACCAAACAGATCCTTTTTGATATAGGTATCCCCTCCAAGGCTCTGTTCAACCAGGGTTTCCCCTTTTTTTTTAACTTCAACCTCTATTTTATCTGTGGTAAAAAGGTAAGTGGCATGCTTGGCTTTTATCAATTCCAGAGAAAAGTCCTGATTAGCAACAGGAAATTCCTGATTTTGAAGGTCAAGATTGCACTGAAGGACAGCATCAGGATATATGCCATACTTTATTCCCTTGTCGCTGATGGCCTGCTTAATATCCTTTAATTTAATGTTTGAGGAGTCTTTTTTGATTGTCACAAAAGCTTCCATCTGATCCTGGGTGATATGCAGCTCAATCTTTGAATTGAATTGTTGATTGTCTATGCCCTGCCTTCTCTGCTGCTCTTCTAAGATAAGATCTTTTTGTTTGTGGGTTAAAAAATCCAACTCAATCATTATATCACCAAGAATACGAATTTTATTTTCTTTTTCAAACTCGTCTTCCTGGGTTCTTTGAGCAATTTTTGTCTGGCTTTCAGAAGCAAATCCGTTTTCAACAACACTTGCTGCAAACTCTTTATCCAGCACTTTTATCTGCAAAAACTGTTTTTCATATTTTGAAAGCTCTATGTGATTTCCATGTGAATCATGGGTTTCAGAGGAGAGAATATTTTGGACCTGTTTATCAAGAAAGGTCTGCTCTTTTAAGATCATATTTTTCTGTTTTATTGTTATGACCCTGGATTCAACAAGAATATCTCCTATCAATTTTCTGATTCTTGCCCGTTGGAACTCTTTTTTTTGATATTCAAGAGCCTTATCAATATCTACTTTGGTTGCAAGCCCTTTTTCAATTGCAATCTTACCAAATGCTTCCCCCTGTTTTTTTATTATAAGATATCCCTGGATCAGCTTTAAAAGTCCAATCTGATATTGAGTTGCAAATTTTTGGGTCAGCAATAATTGCTTAAAATCAACTTTAACACCTTCTCTTTGTTTAAGTGCATATAATTTTTTAAT
The DNA here is from genome assembly GCA_964646305.1 of uncultured Desulfobacula sp. Lineage (GTDB taxonomy): Bacteria > Desulfobacterota > Desulfobacteria > Desulfobacterales > Desulfobacteraceae > Desulfobacula. Next base: position 1,817 of record CAZYDL010000142.1, read on the forward strand.
GTGAGTATGCTGTTCAATGGAAATAGTTCCATATTGCAGGGCAAGGGCTGGCAAAGAGAGTATTTTATCTAATTGTTTCAAAACTCATTCTTTCAAATTAAAAATATTAAAATATATTTTATATAAAGATAGAAAATTTACAGAATAATGTAAATGTTTTCCAGATATAAATTATAGAAATTTCATACTTATTTGTTTTTTTTTATAAGATTGTGTACATTTAGTTAAAGAAATTTTAAAATGGTTTAATAAATGCAGGGCAAGATGAAAATATGAAAGGATGGTGTAAATGCAAGAAAATAACAAAGCAAGCGCATTTATTTTAGGGGCATTATTAGCTTTTGGGTTAGCTTTTGCCGGCTATATACTTGGAAATACCGCTATTAAGTTTAAAGAGTATGAACGCTCAGTAACGGTGAAAGGTTTATCAGAGCAGGAACATAAAGCTGATATTGTTATCTGGCCTATCCAGTTTACTGCAGCAGATAATAACCTTGAACAGCTTTATACTTCAATAGAAGCAAGTTCTAGCCTGATTAATGATTTTCTGGGAGAAAATGGAATTCTTCCTGAAGAAATTACTTTTTCTGCTCCCGCCATAATAGATAAATCAGCGCAGCAATACGGCAATAATGCAAGGGCTGAATTCAGGTACACTGCCCTGCAAACGATTACGGTTTACTCAAAAAATATAGATGTAGTTAGAAAAATTATGGGCAAACTGTCTGAACTCGGGAAAAAAGGCATTGTTTTTACAGTGAATAATTATCAATCACGGATTGAATATATATTCACCCGGCTAAACCAGGTTAAACCTGTAATGGTTGAAGAGGCTACCAGGAAAGCAAGGGAAATTGCTGTAAAGTTTGCAGCTGATTCTAAAAGCCAATTAGGTAAAATTAAAAGAGCATCCCAGGGTCAATTCAGCATCAAAGCGAGGGATAAGAACAATCCACATATTAAAAAAGTGCGTGTTGTATCAACCGTGGAATACTATTTGTCTGATTAAGCTCTTTTTAAAGCAAGGGAGCAATATTAATATAAGTTTCAAAGTGTTGTTTTAACAAAGTATAATCTTTTTCTTTGATGGAATTCATGTCTTCACAGGAATTATTAATGCTTATTCCTGCCCAGTCAAGCCATTTTGATAAAACCTGGCTTGAATCAAAAAATCCGTGGATATAAGTTCCTGCGACCTGATCATTGTCCACAATACAGCCGTCTGTATCTGTGCAGTTAAGACTGTTTCTTGAATTGATTTCAAGCAAAGAGCTTCCAGCTGTTATATTTGTAGTGCCCATATGGATTTCATAACCTTTACCTTGGGCATTGTCCCAGGTAAACTCACTGATGGTAGTTGTTTTGGGCGATTTCAATATGGTTTGAACAGGTAAAAGTCCGAGAGCCTTTGTAATGCCGGGGTTCCCTTCAAGGCCTTCAGGGTCATCCACATATTCACCAAGCATTTGAAAACCGCCGCAAATCCCAAAAATATTTCTTTTTGTTTTATGATATTTTTCAAGGGGTTCTTTAAAATTTTTAATTAACCATTCTAGATCTTTCCGGGTATTTTTAGAGCCTGGAATGATCACAGCCTTAAATTTTGATAAATATTCAGGCCTGTCAAAAAATATAGTTTGAAATTCACTCATTTTAGACAGAGCGTGAAAATCTGTAAAATTTGCAATGTGGGGCAGCCTTATTATTCCAATTGCCGGCATATCAGTGTCAAATCCCTTGAACTTATTGCACTCTTCGATTTCAACGGAATCTTCTGCATCAATCTTGAAATGGGTATACCAGGGCAACACTCCCAATACTTTTTTTTTGGTTTTTTGTTCAATGTATTCAATGCCATCATGAAACAGGGCAATATCACCCCTAAAACGATTAATAATAAAGCCTTTAATCATATTACAATATTTTTGAGGAAGGCATTGAAGGGTTCCGATAAGTTGTGCAAATACGCCTCCTCTGTGAATGTCAGCCACAAGGATAACATCAGCATTGGCATATTCTGCCATGGCAAAATTAACAATATCATTGGGCATTAGATTGACTTCTGCACATGATCCAGCACCTTCCAGAATAATTCTATCATGAATACTATCAAGGCGGTCAAAAGCCAGGCACGCTTTTTTAAAATAAAAATCTTTATTTTGATGGTAATCCATGGCTGTATGATTGCCGTGAACCAATCCATTGAGTATTACCTGGGATTGCTTTTCTCCTGTGGGCTTTAAAAGAATAGGGTTCATGTCAACATGGGGGGCTAGTCGTGCAGCTTCTGCCTGGACAATCTGGGCGCGCCCCATTTCAAGGCCGTTGGGAGTAATTCCTGAATTATTGGACATATTCTGGGACTTAAAGGGCGCAACAATTTCTTTTTTATCTGCAAGAATCCTGCATACAGCTGCTGCAATAATGGACTTGCCAACATCAGAACCAGTCCCAAGAATGGCTATATTTTTTTTCATTATTTTTCTATTCCCACCCTTGCCATGACACCCTGCTTAAAATAATGTTTGATCTCTTTCATTTCAGTGACAAGGTCTGCTCTGTCAATCACTTTTTGACTTGCATTACGGCCTGTTATGATGAGTTCAACATTTTCAGGTTTCATATCCATGAGTTCTAAAAGTTCTTTTTCTGTAAATAGATTGCACATGACTGCAACATTTGCTTCTTCTGCAATAACCACATCATATCTATTCTCTTTTAAAACATCACATAATTCTAAATATCCTGCAGCTCCTATTGCCATATCTTCCTCAGATGGTTTTCCCCTGACAAAGCTGCCAAGGCCGAATTGTTTAATGGTGATATTATCAAATTTTGCCAGGGCCTTGATTTCAGAAAAATCACCTTTTTTTAAAAACTGAATAATATATACCTTGAGTCCGGCTCCTGCTGCCCGGATAGCAAGCCCGAAACTTGCTGTTGTCTTGCCTTTACCATCCCCGGTATATACTTGGATATATCCTTTCATGCTTTTCCTTTTTAAATGTTTGCTATTGTGCCATTTCCAATAGAAGCCATATCATTCATTAACAGACTTTATAAGCTTTTGCTCATATCTCATATTTTTTCCCATAACCCCTTGGCGTAAAAAGAAAATCAAGATATCTTAAGGAGGCGCTTGATCCTATAAATACGACGGTCTGCATATCAATATGTGCTTTATCCAATTGTTCAAGAGTTGTAAATGATATATTTTGATTTTCTCTCATTGCTCCTGTGACAATGGCAACAGGAGTTGATCCATCCCTGTGTTCCAGTATAAGCTCTTGTGCCTTGTTTATCTGCCAGTCTCTTTTTTTACTTTTTGGATTATAAATTACAATGACAAAATCTGCCATGGCAGCACAGCTCAATCGTTTTTCAATTTTATCCCAGGGAGTTAAAAGATCACTCAGGGAAATTGCTGCAAAATCGTGGGTAAGTGGGGCTCCGGCCAATGCTGCTCCTGCTGCAAGCGCTGGAATACCCGGAATAATTTCCAGAACAAGGGCTTTGTTAGAATCAGCGCTTGTATTTAAATCCTGGTTCTCTTGACCATTACCATGTCTTAAAAGCTTTATATCTCTTTGCTGACAAATTTCAAAAACAAGACCTGCCATGGCATAAATACCTGGGTCACCTCCTGAAATAAGGGCACATGACTTGCCTGTTAAAGCCATCTCAATTGCTTTTTCAACTCTTTGGACTTCTTTTGTCATTCCAGTAGAGATAATTTCTTTGCCTGCTGCAAGATCTTTAATCAAGTTAATATAGGTTGTATAGCCTGCTATGCAATCAACCTCTTTTATTATGTCAATTGCCCGTTGGGACATATAGGATATATCTCCAGGTCCTGTTCCTATTACATATAGTGTCATTTTCTTATTGCCACTGCAATGGTGACATCCTTATTCTTTTGTTTTGATACAATTAACAGCCCCTCTTGTTTACTCTGTTTGTCCAATGTGGCTGGTTTCCCCCTGCTGGCAAAGCCTGATGATAAAATTGCTGCGGCCTCACAAACACTTTTGACTCCAAGATGTTTTTCCACAATCTTAGAAGGAGTTTTAATTGTTTCAACTGAATTTAATTCTTCATTATTATAAAAATCTATTTTGATCTGCATTGTGTCAGAGAGCTTTAATAAACCTTTTTCATCTTCTTTTACCTGGGTTGTTCCAAATCTTTCAATGCTGTTAAGGGATAATTTTTGTTTTTTAAAAACAGATAATAAGAACTCTTTAATCACTTTATATTCTGTTCCTCTGTTGCACCCTATTCCCACACTTAATACCAATGGTCTCAAGAGTAAAGTTTCACGTGGAACTTTTTTTACTTCGTGGGAACAAAATATTTGTTGTGCCATTTTATCATTGGTTTTATTGTTATCTGTCCAGAATTTTTCAGGTAAAACTTTTTTAATCATATAAAAAGGATCATATAAATTTACACGCTGCCCTTTTAAAAATGCCATGTTGATATGTTTTATATTGTGTGGTGTTTCAATATAAAGATTATTGGTTTTAGCTATCATGTCAATGGAAGGAAGATTGTTGGTATCTGTTGCTGTGGTAATAACAGGTTTGGCATGAACAATGCCGGCAATTTTTTTGGTTAAGGCATTGGCCCCGCCCACATGCCCTGATAAAAAGCTTATGGCATAATTTGCCCGGTCATCCAATACAATGACGGCGGGATCAATCATTTTTGACTGTAACAGGGGTGCAATTATCCGCACTGCAATTCCTGTGGAAAAAATAAAAACATGACCTGAAAAAACATTAAACTGCTGCCTTATTTCATGGGAAAGTTTTGAAAAAATAAAAATATTTTTAAGTTTTGTCTGCTGAAAATTCTGCTTTGGCCATATCTTTTCAGACACAAAAAAAACTGAACCCTTCACAGCATCATGAATTTTTTGTCCAAGAAGTTTCCCATTGGGTGTAATACTCCAGATGGCAATTGAATTTCTATATTTATTTTGCGTTTCTATATCCATGGGAAAAACTTGAGTCGTATAATTTAGATTTTACAATATTTTTGAGTTCATAGCCTGCTGCCCCACCAGCAGCCCCAGCCTCTACACATTTTCCAGTTATGACAAGAGCATGTCTTGTTATTTTATTCTCTTCACATGTTTTAAAAAGGTTTTTTGTTTTTGTATAAATTATTTTTTCTTCCGGGTGGCTTACCTTATAAGCAATTGCACATAAAGAGTCCTTACCATAATATTTTTCAAGAATCTTTTGAACTTTTTGTATGAGACCCATGCTAAGATAGATTGCCATGGATGCTTTGTGTGCAGCAAGCTTTTCAAGATCTTCTGATTCAGGAACAGGTGTTCTTCCAGACATTCTTGTCAAAATTAATGTCTGCGTAATTTCAGGAAGAGTGTATTCCATGTTCATTGCTGCAGATGCTGCAAATGCTGCTGTAACGCCTGGAATAACTTCACAGGGAATATCTGATTTTTCAAGCTCTCTTATTTGTTCAAAGATAGCCCCATACAAAGAGGGATCTCCAGTATGCAACCTAACTATTTTTTTGTTCTCTGCATGATATGTTTTTATGATTTCAATAATTGTATTAAGATCCATACCCGCACTTGATTGGGTTTCAGTTTTTTCACTTTTCCAGCATAAAACCGCTTCCGGCACAAGCGAGCCTGCATAGATTATAAGATTTGCTGCTTTAAGTGCCTTTTGGGCTTTAACAGTGATCAGCTCAGGATCGCCTGGACCTGCTCCTGCAAAAATTACTCTGTTTTTATCTTTTTTCATATTTTCCCATAGTATTTATTTTTTTATTTGACCTTAGCTCTCCACATAAATCGATCCTGATTAGTTAACCTTCCAGTTAATTGATCGTTTAAGGGTGCAAGCAAAGATACAAAATGTGTCCTCCACAAACCAAACCACCCTTCTTCCACTTGGGAAGCCACAGTAAAATTTTGAGTCAGCATCCTTATCCTTTATTTGCCTCTCCTGCTCCCGGGTTTGCTGCCTGATATTATCCATACTGGATTTAAGGCCTCAAGCCTGTCACCAAATGGCATAGGCTTAGATCTGGCAACCTGGATCTGTATAGTTTGGGGATTAAAGTTCAATTGTTTTAAGATATCCAATGCTGATTGGAAATTCTGCACCACTACAGTATTAATTACTATAATACCTGAAGAAGAAAGTTTTTCACAACAGAACTTTATAATCTGCCCAAGCTGTTTACCTCCACCGCCAATAAAAATCCTGTCTGGAATATCTAATATTTCATCATCAACACCTTGAGGGAATTCTGTTTTCAGAACTTTTACATTGGGACAATTAAATTTTTTAATATTATAAACAATATCTAAAATCCGCTCCTGGTTTTTTTCCATTGCATATACATACCCTTCAGGAATCTGCAGAGCAGCTTCAATACCAAGAGAACCAGAACCAGAACCAATATCCCACAAACAATGATTCTTTTTTGTTAATTTTAATTTAGAGAGTGTGACACTTCTGATTTCAGATTTTGTAATAAGCCCCTTTGAATGTTTAAAGTCAGAATCATCCATTCCAATATGGGTTTGAAGATCATTTTTCTCTTTTTTGATTTTTTTTAAAATAACAATATTGGGTTGAACAAAATTATTATTTTTTACCTGCTCCATATTGTCCAGCCATGTAACCGTCTCTTTTTTTTTGTCTCCAATATTTTCCAGAACACAAAATTTAAAATCAAGCAAATTATTTTTTATTAATTGCTCAGCAATATATTGAGGATTATTCTTAGGATCCGTTAAAAAAGCTATCTTATTTTCCCTGGCAAGAGTTGAAAAGGAAAAAGGTTTATTCTGCTTTCCATGGAGAGAGATGATTTTTGCATCATGCCAAGGCTCTTGAATTGCTGCAAAGGCTGCTGCCACAGAAGAGATATTTGAATGAATATTAATTTGCTTCTTGTCAAAATAGCGGACCAGGGTTGACCCAATCCCATAAAACAGTGGGTCGCCTGAAGCTAAGACAACAATTTTATTGGCATTTATTTTTTCTTTAATAATATCCACTATGCTTTGGATGGAGCTTGTA
>CAZYDL010000143.1:0-8626 GCA_964646305.1 uncultured Desulfobacula sp.
ATATGGGACCATCATATCCAGGGTGATATTGAAACTAAACAGAAAAATATCCAAGAGACCGGGGCAACCATTACAATGCTTGCCAAAGAGATGAAAAAGCAAAAAAAAATGATCACTCCGATTCAGGCCACACTCTTTTTAATGGGGCTTTATGAAGACACGGGCAGTCTTACTTTTCCGTCAACCTTGCCTGAAGATGCGTATGCGGCAGGGTTTTTTCTTGAAAAAAAAGCAGATCTTCATATCCTTGCCACTTTTTTGAGACAGGCTTACGGCAAAAAGCAAAAAAACATATTGTTTCACATGATACAAAAAGCCAAACGGCTGGAAGTATCCGGGTTTACCATCAGTATTGTTAAAATGGATATAGAAGGCCGGGTTCAGAACCTTGCCATGGTACTTCAGATGTATCGGGAAATTGTTAATGTGGATGCTGCAATTGGAATTTTTCAAGATCTTGAACAAAATAAATTAATGATCATTGGCAGGAGCAGTATTGATGAAATAAATATTGGCCTGTTAATGAGAAGTCTTGGCGGCGGCGGTCATCCCGGAGCAGGCTCGGCCATGATAAAAACTGCAAACCCCGATACAATAGAGCAGATGCTGGTTGAACTGATTTCAGGAAATCAGCAGACTTCTGTTATGTTGTCAGATATTATGTCATATCCTGTGGTTACTGTAAGTGATGATACAAAAGTGGAAGAAGTGGCTATGATTTTAAGAGATATGGGGTGTACAGGTGTTCCTGTGGTTGATAAAGATGATCATATCATGGGGATTATGTCACGTCGGGATTTTAAAAAGATCAGAAAATCAAAACACATGCAGTCGCCGGTAAAAGCATTCATGAGCAGGAATATTGTTACAATCTCCCATGATAGAAGTGCCATGGAAGCAGCAAGGCTTATGATTAAACATGATATAGGCCGTATTCCTGTGATGCAGGATGATAAAATTGTGGGAATTATTACAAGGTCCGATGCAATGATGTATTTCTATGATCTGCTGCCGGATTAAGTGCGGCAGGCTACCTGTAATGATCACGCATACCCTAAATGGCAGAAACCAAAATATAAAAAGATTTAAAAAGCCGGCCTTTATGTGCCTGGCAATTACTTTAAAGCTTAAGTTTTTTTTCTGCTTTAACAGCAAGCTTTTCCCTGAAAATTTTTGAATTGTGCCTGATATCCACGGGAAATGCTTTTTCAATAAAGATATGTTCAATCTTTTTTGTTAAAGGATTGGATTTTCCAAGATCAGACAACTCTTTTATAAAGTCTTTTTTATTGTTAATCTTTGATAGAGGTTCAATAAAGATAACAGGGATTTGGTTTTTTTTTGGTCCTGCACCGGCAAGTGCACTTCTGAATACTTTTTCATGATTATTAAAAATGGCTTCAACAGGGATGGTAAAAAGGGTTTCATCAATTGTAGTGACCCTGTGGCCTTTTCGTCCGCAGAACCATATTCTTCCCTTTGAATCCTTCCATCCAAGATCACCCATTCTATGCCAGAATCTGCCTTTATGGTCTAAGATTTTAGCAAGTAGATTTGCCTGGGTATTGTTAAAATAACTCTTGGTTACTAAATCAGCCTGTACTATTATTTCTCCCACCTGGCCTTCACTTACTTCGAGTTTTTCATCCATTTGGGAAACAGGCTTATCCATGATTTTAATGAGCTTGATTTTTGTGTCGCAGATTGGTCTGCCAATGCACATGCCATAACCCTGTTCAGAAAGCGTTTTTGTCTCTTCAAGGATTTCATTTGATCCAATGGAAATAATTGGCACTGCTTCAGTAGCACCATAGGGTGTATGAATTTGAGCAGGGGCAGCCAGCATGCTTGAAAATTGTTTGATATTGGCTGGTGTTACAGGAGCTCCTGCAGATATTACCCGCCTTAAACTGGGCAGTTTTATATTGTTGTCTTTGCCGAATTTACCCACACGGTTTAAAAGGGCAGGGGAGGCAAACATATTTGTAACCCCCTGGTTTTCTATGGCTTCAATAATTTTTTCAGGGTTAACCAAGGCTGGTTTTGTGGGATCCATGTCAGGAATTACAGCAGTCATCCCAAGAGCTGGATCAAACATGGCAAACAAAGGAAAGGTGGGAAGATCAATTTCATCGGGTTCTATTTGAAAATGTTCCTGTATCTGCTGTATCTGAGCATTAAAATTACCATGGGTATAAATCACACCTTTGGCAGGACCGGTTGATCCTGTGGTAAATGCAATCACTGCTGTTTCATCAATGATGCTTTGTGCTATTGGATAGGGTTCATCAGTTTGTATCATTAACTCATCCAGAGTATAACCATCCCAGAACCATTTTTTTCCAATGGTAACCCAATGTTTGACTGACTTAAAAAATTTAGGCTTTAATTTTCGTAAAAGGTGGGCTTTTTCAATGCCGATAAAGGCTCTGGCTCTGCCCTGATTCAGGCATTGCAGCATTCTGTCAATACCCATTCCAGGATCAACCACAACAGGAATAGCGCCAACCTTGAGCATGGCAAATATAAGGATGAAAAATTCATGACCCGGAGTTACCATTAGAATTGTTCTTGTGCCTCTTATGATACCGGCTTTTTCAAGGCCAAAGGCAAGCTGGTCAGATAGGGTATCAAGCTGGGTAAATGTTATCTGGCTGTATAGAACCCTGTTCTTTTTGTCACGTCCGCCAGGATAGACAATTGCTCTTTTATATGGATATTTTTCTTTTGTTTTTCTCAGGCCATAGGCGATATTTGCATGGGATGTCATAGGAATTTCTTTTTAAGTTTATAAATATTTCCTTTGATAAAGCCCTGGGGGACTATATCTTTGGGTTTTAATTTCAGGGTCTTTTCATTTGCTGATTGTAAAGCATTTATGGCAAGTTCACTTAATTCATCTTTTTTTGCCTCAATTTTCTCCATGCCCTGTTCCTGGTTTACAGAAAGCAGAACATATAACTCTTTTATGGGCTTTTCAATTTTTATAATGGTTTTTTCCAATGTTTTTTTGACTTTTTCCCACACTTTTTTCTCTTTGTCAGCAATCTTTATTTGATCTGGATATTTTTTTGCAATGGCATCGATTCTCTCTATCTCTCTGTTTAATAAATTTATCTCTTTATTAAATACAATCATGGAGAGATACACCTCCCTGAAATGTTTGAATGTAAACTCCATCATCTCCGTGGGAAGATTGATATGTTCAAGATCCATAATTTCATATTTTGCATCCGGGTCAAAGGGATCACTTGAGGTGAAATACATGGTATAGGCTACAAATCCTGATGCACCCACTGCAATGATAACAAGGAGAATGATAAACAGCAGTTTCTTGGGAAATCGTTTTTTCTTTTTTTTGGGAGCTGGCTTTGAATCGTTATTATTTTCAAAGGAGTCAGATGATTTTGAGTCGGTTTCTGTTGCTGTTTCTTTTTTTTCAGGCAGGTCTTTGCTGGATTCTTTATCTTTTTTTTTCTTTTTTCCAAGTCCAAACATGATGGTTTTTTTGCCTTATTTTATATGAAAATTATTTTAAATCTAAAGATTAACTTTCATCTTTTAGTTTCTGCCCTTTAGGGTATTTCCAGCAATTCAGACTGCCCGTGGCAGATATTTAAAAAAGTTTTGATCTCTTGTGCTGTTTCATCTTTTTTATCTTCAAATAGATAATGACCTGCATCATGGAAAACACGGGTTTTTGCACCTGGAAATCTACGTTTGAATTCATTTAAAAATGTTAGGTCAAAAACAAAATCCTTTGCTCCCCATAAAAACATGAGATCAGATTCATCAAGCTTTTTAAGGTTCTGATCCACATGATTGACTAAGTCAAAACTAATATCACTCTTATCTATCGGTATGTCCTGGACAAATTTTAAGGTTGCAATCCTGTTTTTCCATGAATTATAGGGTGCTATAAGACCTTTTTTGATTTTTTTTGATAAGCCTTTTTTACTGCAAAGCCAAAGTGCTGTTTTTGCAAAGGCATTAAATCCAAGTACAGCAGGAACAGCCAAGGGGCGTATATATTTTACAAGCCGCAATAAAAAAGGAAACTCTTTTTCTTTGGGCAGGAAGAACCCGGAAGTATTGGTAATGATGATTTTATCAATTCTATCAATATTATCAACTGCCCAGGCAAGTCCAATCATACCTCCCCAGTCATGGACAATAAAGCTTATTTTTTCATTTATATTAAGATGTTTTATTAAAGTATCAAGATCCTTTACCCGTGATTCAAGGGTATATTCATAGGTTTTTGCATCGGGTTTGTCTGAAAATCCGCAGCCCATATGATCCAGGGCAATTGCACGACACTCTTGTGAAAGTTCCTGTATCAGGTTTCTAAAATAAAATGACCATGTGGGATTGCCGTGAACCATGATGACAGGTCTGCCCTTTCCCTTATCAATATAGTGAAGATTCAGACCTTTAATATCAAGAAAATTAGATTCAAATGGATAGAGGTCTTCAAAGCCTTTTGTGGATAAGAGTTTATTATTAAAAGTTTTTTCTACCATTTGCTCCCTTTACTATTTTATATGAAAAAACAGGCTGCAAGCTTTGACTCTTTCAAATTTTTTTGTGTGGTGGCAAATCAGATCCGCCACACGGCGGTTGGTTTACCATTCAACACCAAGGATATAACAATTAAGCCCGGATCCAACACCTATAAATGCCACAAAATCATTGGGCTGTAAAAAACCTCTTTCATCTGCAATGGCTGCGGTAATAGGCAGAGACACCGTTCCTATATTACCAAGAAAAGGAAAAGTAGCGAAATCTTTTTTTATATCTACATTTAATGCCTCATAAAATTTCTGGTGATGTAAAGATCCCACCTGATGTCCGATAAATTTATCTGGCTTGTCAGGGGGAAGATTAAATTCACGTTTAAATTCATCAAATGTTTTTTTTGCAAGGATAAGACCATTTTCCAATACTTCCTGGGCCTTTGTTCTCATGATAACCCTGGAATTTGTGGGCATGCCGTTTTGTTCGAATTTCCAATAGCACAGCTTGTGATGCTCAACCGCGTTTTTTACAACACCGCCTTTAAGGGCATGTCTTTGGTTGTCAGGATCACCAAGTGTGCCGTCGGTTAAGAGTACAGCAGCAGCTCCTGATCCTCCCGTCATTGTAGCTATGACTTCTTTATAGAATTCAAGGCTTTTATTGACATTGATTTCTTTAATTGTCGATTCAATGATCTGTCTTGATGTTTCGCAGGAGACCACAAGGCCTGCCTTAATATTGCCTAGCTCTATTTCATTGGCAATATTGATAATTCCGGTTATCATTCCAAGACATGCACTTTTAACATCATAGATGTGGGCATCTTCGGAAATATTTAATTTGTCAGCAACATAACATGATGTAGCTGGTTCAAAACCGTCCTGACCAACCCCGCAATAGACTAGAGCCCCAATATCAGCGGGAGAGATTTCTGCTTCCTCAAGGGCGTTTTGCCCTGCAATGGCTGCATGTTCAGAAAGAGTGTGATCCCTGTCCCAGTATCTTCTCTCCTTTATGCCGGTCAAAGGTTCAAGCTGACCCTTGCCCATTCCTATTGCATTATAAAAAGGTTCAAGCTTCTCTTCTATCTGTTTTGTGGTGACAATATCAGGAGCAAGTTCATATCCGAATGATTCCATGAATACTTTTGAATATTTCACTATTTGCTCCAAAAAGATATAAAGTCATTTTTGGTCAGCCCAACAATTTTTAAACCCATATTTTTGTATAGAACAATTCTTAAATCATCGGAAAACATGTGGGCATCGGCAATCACATATGGTTCAGGGTTATAAGCCATCTCTTTTATTTCAATTTCATACCTTACTTTTTTTGTTTTTGTTGTAACAGGTCCCCTGCATTTTAAATCACTCTCATTGTTTAACACAACATCATAATAAATATCATCCCGGTCACTGACCCATCCCATTCTCTGGGTAAAAACCCGAAGAGCATGGGCACAGCATTCATACATCAGCGTCCCCGGCATTACCATGTCATCAATAAAATGACATTTTAAAAACCAGTCATCTTTATGAATGTCTGCCTCGGCTATAATTGACCCAAGACCAAATCTGCCGCCCTTAGGATCAAACTCAAGGATCCTGTCAATAAGATGCATTTGATTTCCGGGAAGTCTTAAATACTGTCCAAGAGTTCTGTTTTGAAAATCATCTCCAAAAGCTTTGCCAAGATTTCCCTCTCTTAAGGCCTGCACTTTTTCATGGGACAGCCTGGTTTTTGTGACCGGCACAAGGGCTGAGAATTCATGCTTTTTATCTGTCAGCTTCAAATCGACCGGTTTTAAATCTTCTGGTTTAAGAATTATACCTCCAGAGTCTTCAACCTCCTGCTCAGTAAAAAAACCTGCACATCCATCTTTCATGGAAATCAGCAATTGGTTATCAATATAGCCTTTATAATGGAAAAAGAACAGGTAAACATCACCCTGTTTTAAAAACCGGTCAATTTCAATGTGATACTCAATGGTTTCGCCAGGATTAGGCAATGTCCTGTGAAAGGTGACCTTTGCATCAAGCAGTCTGTATTTTCTTTTGCCTTTTACCGCATGGTCAATGCCAAGCCAGGCACATAGAAAAAGATCAGCCTGTCCTGCCTCAATTGTTATGGAAACAGGAGCTTTATTGCCGTCAAGATACCAGATATTTTCTTTTACATCATGCTGGGTGATTATTTTACCTGAAGTTAATGAGAGCTTTTCTCCCTGAATATCCATGATCCTGTCCACAAGCATTAATGGTTCAGCGGGAAGCCGCACTCTCACAGGATAGGTGTCAATAATTTCAAAGTCTGGACCCAGGACATTACCGGCTTTGCCTATGGCATATTCAAGGCATTGCTCCCTGTTTAAAAATGGGGCATTTACAGATTGTTTTAATGTTAAGTTAGGTGTTGATTCAGACTTTTGTGAAATATTTTTTATATTAGTTTTTGTTTGCTCACCTGATACCTGTACAACTTTGCCTGCAAGCTGTGTAAGGGTTTTAAACTGATACTCAATTATCTGCATGCTGTTTTTGGAAAACTCAAGAAATTTTTCATGTGCATTTGATGTCGCAAGGCTGCTTTTGGCAATCAAATCCGGGTTTAATATGGATTCTATGTTTAAATCAGAATTAGTATCAATGTTTAAATTAGGCAAATCAGGTAAATCACTGTTTTCAATGGAATCTATTCTGGAGTCTAATTGGGAATCCAGGTTATAGCTTGAATCAGGAATTGGTTTGGCATTTGGGCCAGAACCTGAATTTTGGCCGGATATAATTGTATCTGCCTGCTGTCTTTCAAGAATAATGTGAGAAAAAGCACCATCCATGCTGATGGATGCAACACAGGCTTTATTATAAGTTGTTCCCACATCTGTTTTGCTTAAATTGAGCAGAAGAGCTGTTTTAATGATGGAAAATATGGATGATGCACCTCTTGTGTTACCAATAACAGAAGATGTTGAAGTGATAAGACACGATTTTTGATTCTGATATTGTGAACTTAAAGTATTTAAAACTTTTGTTTCAATTGTTTCATCTTCTTTTATTCCTGACATGCAGGCTTCATAAATATCAATGTCCTTAAAACTTGTGTTGGCATCTTTAAGGGCTTTTTCAAGGGAGTGTGTATAAAGTTTTTCCAATTTTTTTAAATCATGCGTGTCTTCTCCAGGGATGAACCCGCCACTGGTTCCAGCCACACCTGTTATTACTCCATAAATTCTGTCACCATCCTCAACAGCCTGATCAAGCCTTTTTAAAACAATGGCTCCTGCACCTTCAGAAGGTAAAATATCGTCAATATGATCTTTTGCCATATCATTAAGGGCACATTGCCTAATATCTCCTGCAAGGTCAACACTGCCGCAGATAAACAGATTGGTTTCAAGGGAACTTAAGGAGTGAATGCCGGTCTCAATGGCTTTTATTCCGCTTGTAGATCCTGCTGACAATGTAAAACACGGTCCCCCCAATTTAAATTCCCTTGCAACACGGGAAGCCACAATGCCGCCAAGGGCACCAAGAGTCCTGTTAAATGTCAATGGGGGAGAAATATCATCCCCAAATTGTTCATCAGGCTGTTCATCAAGATGATTTTGTCTCCATCTTAAATAAAAATTTGTGGCACCATAGTCAAACTCAATTCCAATGGCACAGCCCATATCTTCTCTTTGTGATTCGTTTTTTTCAGGTCTTGAACTGATTTTTGCGTTCTTTAATGCTTCTTTTACAGCTTTGAGCAGAATAATATGCTGTGGCAGGATATCATCCATCTGAATGGGAGGAATATGGAATTCTCCTGGTTCACAGCCTGTGTCATTAATATAGAATCCAGGTTTTCCTTTAACCGGGTTTGAATCTGTTTTTTTCCACCTTGAACCTGGTCTTTCAGGATTTAAACTTTGTTTACCCAGCACAATATCTTGAAACCCGGAGAGAGAATTACACTCCTTTAAAATGGTTCCCATACCAATAATTGCACAGGGAACGTTTTGAAGGCTCTTTTTTATATTTTTAATAAAATGCTTAAAGGAAGTCTTTTTATACTCTTCAATAAGAATATGGGCATTGATTCCGCCAAACCCAAAGGCACTGATTCC
>CAZYDL010000144.1:0-1058 GCA_964646305.1 uncultured Desulfobacula sp.
CAACTGGCGTTTGACTATGCTCTGGGTCTTGCTCAGGAATTTCAGACAAAGCTATATCTTGCCCATGTTGTCAGACCGGCAGATCGGACAGGCCTAAGTTCTTCAGAGTCCATCAATGCCAGACAGGATGGCTACCCTGCCTGGAACATGGCAGATTATCTGGAATTAAAAGAAAATACAAAAATATGGGAACATCAAAAGCAGAAGTCTATTTTCAAAAATATTGAAAACCAGCTGTTAAGTATGCTGCCAAAAGATTGTAAAAACTGGTGCACACCGATTATAACTCTCCTTAAGGGTCATCCCTATAAGGAATTGATTTCCTTTGTCCAAAAAGAAGAAATAGATATGATTGTGCTTGGTATTCATGGGCATAATCTTTTGGAAAAATTTCTTGTGGGATCCACCACAGACCGTATTATCAGCAGGGCACCATGTCCTGTACTGGCTGTGCGTACGCTTGTGGATGCACCACAGCATGATAAAAAGGATGAAATGCCCCGGGGAGCAAAAAAAGATCATGTAATTACAGCCAGAGATATAATGGAAACCAATGTAATAAAAGTTTCTCTGGATACTGATATCATCAAAGCTGCGCAACTTCTCATAGAACATCATATCAATGGTGTGCCAGTGGTTGATGCCCATGACACTCTTCAAGGTATTTTATGTCAAAGCGATTTGATCTATCAGCAGAAAAATATTTCCATGCCTCCTGTTTTCAGCATGCTTGACGGTATGATATCCTTGTCATCCTCAAAACAATTAGATGAGGAAAGCCAGAAGATTGCAGCTGTAAAAGTTGACCAGGCCATGGTGAAAAAACCGGTTACTGTTCACCTTGATACATCAGTTTCTGAAATAGCAAGTCTTATGGTTGAAAAGCATTTTCATACCATTCCTGTGGTTGAAGATAACAAACTTGTGGGTGTTATCGGCAAAGAGGATGTATTAAAGGTATTAATATCAACGTAATCTGGAATAATTTTTATTGATTTCTTTATTGATTTGCTATTTAATTCCTTCCTTATCAAATTGTGAGACCTTTGAATAATGTT
>CAZYDL010000144.1:1158-6887 GCA_964646305.1 uncultured Desulfobacula sp.
AAAACCATTCAACTCTCCATTCCAATTGTTACAGGACAGCTTGGACAATTGATGATGTCTGTGGTGGACAATATTATGGTTGGAAAAGTAGGAGCACATGCTCTTGCTGCTGCATCCATTGCCAATGCAATCTTTACACTGATTATGGTTGTTGGATTCGGGCTGACCATGGCTGTTACACCATTGACTTCTATTGCCTTTGGCGCTGGTAAAGATGAGGAGTGCGGCGTTGTTTTGCGCCAGGGCATTATTGTGAATCTCTTTTCAGGGTTTTTGCTTTGCGGAGTTGTTCTTTTTTTATCCCAAACAATACAATATCTGAATCAGCCTGAAGAGATTGTGGCATCTGCTGCTGTTTACATGAATGTTTTAGGTTTTTCCATTATACCCATGATGATTTTTCAAAGCTATCGTCAATTTGCAGAAGGGGTTAACTATTTAAAACCTGCCATGTTTATTATGCTCTTTGCCAATCTTGTAAATGTTTTTGCCAATTGGATTTTTATTTATGGAAACCTTGGTGTGTCCCCTCTTGGGCTCACAGGTGCTGGTATTGCAACCATAAGTTCACGGATTTTTATGGCTGTCACTTTAATGATTGTTATAATGAAATCATCAAAAATGAAACGTTTTGATCCAACGCTGAATTACAGGAAAATTAATTTTCCCATGATACGTCGACTATTGACCATTGGTATCCCGGCAGGTTTTCAATATTTTTTTGAAGTCGGAGCATTTGCAGCATCGGCGATTATGGTTGGATGGATGGGAACAATGCCTCTTGCTGCCCATCAAATTGCTTTAAACCTTGCATCCATCTCTTTTATGGTTGCAATGGGGATCTCTTCCGCCGGAACAATAAGGGTCAGCAATGCCGTTGGAAGAAAAGATGTTGTAGGGACAAGAGTTGCTGGATTTTGTGCCACATTTTTATGTATGGTTTTTATGGCGTCTGCCGGTTTAATTTTTATCCTTTTTAGATTTTTTTTGCCGGCCCTTTATCTTAGTGACCCTGCAATTATTGAGATCAGTGCAAATTTATTGATCATTGTTGCCTTTTTCCAGATATCCGACGGCACACAGGCGGTGGGGCTTGGGATTTTAAGGGGGATTACTGACATGAAAATTCCTACCTTGATCACTTTTGCTGCATATTGGCTCATGGGTCTGCCTTGTGGTTACTTGCTGGCATTCAAGTTTAATATGGGTATATATGGTATCTGGTATGGTCTGCTGATCAGCTTAACTGCATCTGCCACTCTTATGATGCTTCGATTCAATGCAAAAAGTAAGAACCTGATTAATATTTCCTGATATTTGTTCTTTTGTGATTTTATTTTTAAGTGCCCCTCAAGATATTTAAAATATAATATTCTTTTGTATATTTGTATGGATTTAATCTTTACAAAACATTTACATTTATATTGACATTGCTCTTATAAATATTTAAAATGTGATTTAAAAATATATTAAACTTTTGCCAACGCAGAAATTGAGAAAATTGGTGTTTTGTAAGAGCCTGTCAAATATTATGAATCGTTCCATAATACATTTAAATATTGCAGATTTTGCCGCTGCTGTGGAAATAAATTTACAATCTTCTTTAAAGGGGTATCCCTTTATCATTGCCCCCATTGGAGTGCCCAGGGCAAGGGTGTATGATATAAATGAAGATGCCTATAAACAGGGGATCAGAAAAGGTATGCCCTTGTCACGTGCAAGGAGGTTAAATGGGAAAATCAAAATTATTCCCCCAAATTTTAATCGTTATGAACTGGTCATGAAAGATCTTTTAAAAGAGACCTTTGCATTCAGTCCCTTGATTGAAGCAGGAAAATCAGATGGACATATATTTATGGATGTCACAGGAACAGGAAGGCTTTTTGGCCACAGTGTTGATATAGCGTTTAAGCTCAAAAAAATCTTTAAAAAAAGATTTAATTTTGATCCTGTCTGGTCTGTTGCCACAAATAAGCTCATAGCCAAAGTTGCCACAAGAGTTGTAAAACCTGTTGGCGAGTATATTGTTGCCCCGGGAGATGAAAAAGCTTTTCTTGCTCCTCTACCTGTCCATCTTATTCCAGGTTTTATAAAAGCTGATTTAAAAAGACTTGAGGAATTCAATCTTTTTTCAGTGTTTCAGGTAAGGGCACTTACCACAGAACAGCTTAAAATTCCTTTTTATCACAGGGCCTGCCTGATTTATGATGGGGTCAGGGGCATTGATTCATCACCTGTTTCAGCTTTTGATGAAGATCAGTCATCCATTTGGGCAGAGCATGAATTCAGTGATGACACCAATGATGCCGGCTTATTAAAACAGGCTCTCTATTTGATGGTGGAAAAAATATGTAAAAGTCTGCGAAAGAGAAAACTGCTTGGCATTACTGTAAAAATTACTATTTCCTATTCAGATGGAATACAAAGAAAAATAGAGTCAAAAATAAATCCGTCCACATCCAATGATATGGAGATGTTTAAAAAATGTTTACTTATTTTTAATAAAGCCTGGGCAAGGAGGATTCGCATTCGCCACATGCGCCTTGTCTGCAATAAATTTTGTGTATCCCATGTCCAGGCAGATCTTTTTGCAGATAATGCAAAAAAGATAAACCAGGCAAGTGTTATCAAGGCAGTGGACAATATCAGGGCAAGGTTTGGTGTGCCTGCAATAAAAACCGGGTTGACCATGGGGGTATCAGAACCTGTGCATCAAAAATATCTTCAGGCTGCAACAGCTTGTCAAAGTTTGCAGAAGGCAGGCTCTGTACACTGATGATTCCTTTATGCACAAGATCTCACTACTCTTTTATGTGGGGCACAGCATCCATAGGAGAGTTATGCAGACAGGCAAAGCTTTATGGCTATAAAAGTATTGCCCTTACAGATAGTGATAACCTGTGCGGCATGTGGACATTTATTAAAGAGTGCAGGCTTAACGGGTTAAAACCTGTCATTGGTGCGGAAATTACAGATCCGAATAATGTGTCACACCGGGCTGTCTGCCTTGTGAAAAACTATGGAGGCTACAGCAACCTTACCCGCCTTATAACCTGTCGTCACAGGGATAAAAAATTTTCACTTAAAACTATTTTACCAAAGTTTGCCAAAGGCATTGTTGTATTGACAGCAAATCATGATCTTTTACCTTTCTGGCATGAAAACCATGTGGACCTTGGTGCTAATCTTGCGGGACATCCTCTGTCTCAACAGCATCCTCTATGCATAACAGCCAGAAAACTTGGTATTCCACTGGTGGCAACACCGGGCAGTTTTTTTTTAAACAAAGAAGATATAAAAATACATTGCATGCTCAGGGCCATTGACAATAATACCTGTTTAAGCCGTTTGACCTGCAAGGATACAGCCCAAAATAATGCATTTTTGGGCTCTTGTGAACTATACAAAAAAAAGTTTAATATTCTGCCCCAGGCCATAAAAAACAGTTTTATTCTAACAGAAAAACTTGAGTTCCAGGAACCTGATTTTGGCATTGTCATGCCGCCCTGGAAAGATAAAACAAAATTGAGTGCCAACAGACTTTTATATGAAAAAACCATGAAGGGTGCTAAAAAACGTTATGGCTCAAGTTTGTCAGGGCGCGTTATCAAAAGGATTGATCATGAACTTGCCATTATTTCCAAAAAGAATTTTTGTGAGTATTTTCTTGTGGTTGAACAAATAGTTAAAAAAGCATCCAGGATCTGCGGCAGGGGGTCAGGAGCTGCCTCCATTGTTGCATATAGCCTTGGCATTACCAATGTCTGCCCCATAAAATATAATCTCTATTTTGAGAGGTTCTTAAATCCTGACAGAGAAGATCCCCCAGACATTGATATTGATTTTGCCTGGGATGAAAGGGATGGTATTTTAAACTGGGTGCTCCAGGAGTTTAAAGACCATGCAGCCATGGTATCAAGTCATATTCTGTTCCAGCCCAGAATGGCAGTGCGGGAAGTGGCAAAGGTTTTTGGACTGCCTGAATCGGAAATTAATAAAGTGTCAAAGCGCCTTCCCTGGTTCTGGAAATTAGATGAGGCCAAAGATGATCTTATTCAAAGAATACAGCAGCGTCCTGAATTCAAGTTTATGGATTTTCCAGAGCCATGGCCTGAAATCATGGAGTATGCAAAGGCAATCACAGGAACACCAAGGTATATGTCAGTACACCCTGGCGGAATTGTGATCACTCCTGAACCTGTTAATACCTATGTGCCGGTGGAAACAGCTCCTAAAGGCGTGCCTATTATACAGTGGGAAAAAGATTCCACAGAGGAAGCCGGCCTTGTAAAGATAGATCTTCTTGGGAACCGCAGCCTTGGAGTTATACGGGACACCATTAAAAGTATCAGCAAATTTTCTGGTAAATTTGATGATTTTAATGGCCGTGACCCTGAAGATGATTATGAAACCAGGCTGACTGTTGCCCAGGGCAATACCATGGGCTGTTTTTATATTGAAAGTCCTGCAATGCGGCTGCTGCAGAAAAAAACCAGGGTTGGTGATTTTGAACATGTGGTTATACACTCCTCCATCATCCGTCCTGCTGCCAATGAATTTATACAAAAATATATAAAACGCCTCCATACTGGAATCTGGAAACCTATCCATCCTCTTATTGAAGATGTTTTAAGTGAAACTTACGGCATCATGGTGTATCAGGAGGATGTTTCAAAGGTGGCAGTAAAAATGGCAGGTTTTACCCATGCACAGGGTGATGGCCTGAGAAAAATTATGTCAAAAAAAGACAAGAAGCTAAAATTGCAGGATTATTACACCAGGTTTAAGAGAGGTGCCTATAAAAAAGGAGTCTCTTTAAAGGATATTGAGCTTATCTGGAACATGATCACAAGTTTTTTAGGGTATTCATTCTGCAAACCCCACTCTGCATCCTATGCACGGGTGTCTTTTCAGTCAGCATATTTAAAAACCCATTATCCAGCACAATTCATGGCAGCTGTCATAAGTAATCAGGGAGGGTTTTATTCCACCTTTGCCTATGTATCTGAAGCAAGAAGACTGAATGTGACAATCCTTAATCCTGATATTGATAAAAGTGATATCAAGTGGAGAGGAGATGATTTTGAACTCAGGGTTGGGTTGATGGCCATCAGGGACCTTTCTAAACAAACCATGAAAACCATTGTGGAAGAACGCAAAAAAGTTCAATTTTCAAGCCTTGAAGATTTTTTTACCCGTGTTAATCCCAGGGAAAACGAAGTTCGTTCCCTGGTGCACAGCGGCAGTCTTGACTCATTGGAAAAAACAAACAATAGAGCTGTTATTCTATGGATATTTGCAATCTGGCAAAAACAAAACAGGCAAAAGGAGACCAAGCCTGCTTTATTCACTGATATTAAACATGCTCATATATGTTCTGCTGTGTTAATACCTGATCTCCCACAGGGTGATTATATTGAAAAACTTAGAAGAGAATTTTTTGTGCTTGGATTTTTATGCGGCTGTCATCCAATTGTTCTGTATAAAAATATATTGCAGGGCCATAACACGGTTAAAGCCAAACACCTGCCAAAGTTTATAGGTAAAAAAATTGTCTTTGCCGGATGGCTTATAACAGGAAAGGTTGTAAAAACAAAACATGGAGATCCCATGAAATTTTTGACCTTTGAAGATGAGACAGGTATTATTGAAACAATTTTTTTCCCAAAGCCCTATGCATTGTTCTGCCATATGCTGGATTATGGAAAGCCCTATCTGCTTTATGGCAG
>CAZYDL010000144.1:6987-8619 GCA_964646305.1 uncultured Desulfobacula sp.
ATGCATTGTTCTGCCATATGCTGGATTATGGAAAGCCCTATCTGCTTTATGGCAGTCTTGATTCAAACTGGGGAGCTGTTACTCTTGTGGTTGAGAGAACCAGGGCGATCTCTTTATAACGGCCACAGACCGATTGACTTTTGCCTGGGCCTGCCCACAATAACCTGGTTTATGATCTTAAGGTTAAAGAGCACATGCAAAAGATGAAGTTCTTAGGTTTGCTTGTTAAAGATTTCTTTATAAACTGCTATGCCGCAGAGTGTACTGTTTGGTCATTGGTTTACCGCGCAATACCATGGAGTGTTGAGATAACCTGAAAAGCACTAGTAAAATATCGAAATTATAGTTGCGCTGGGCTTAATTTTGCATCACTTAATATTAAGAATTAAAAAGAGCCTTAAAATAAAGCTTTTGAAAAAAGTTAATTTTGCTTTAATAAGGATAATGATTGTGCAAAAGGAGGAGTAAATAATGTTTCGAAATATGCTTTTAACAGGTGCTATAGTCTTTTTTTCCATGGTCTCTTTTGGGATGGCAAGGGGAGAGACAAGATATAGAACTGCCACCTTTGCAGGGGGATGTTTCTGGTGTATGGAACACCCTTTTGATGAGGTTGACGGTGTTATTGACGTTGTATCAGGTTATACTGGTGGGAAAACAGAAAACCCCACATATGAACAGGTGTGTTCCTTAGACACAGGTCACCTTGAAGCAATACATGTGACCTATGATCCCAGCAAAGTTTCCTATGAAACACTCCTTGATGTCTTCTGGCGGCAGATAGATCCAACAGATGCCGATGGTCAGTTTGCTGACCGGGGCAGCCAGTACGCCACTGCAATAATTTATCATGATGAGGATCAAAGAGTCCTGGCAGAGCTTTCCAAAAAAGAACTTGGACAGTCTGGAAAATTTGATAAGCCCATAGCAACTAAAATATTGCAGGCATCAAAGTTTTTTAAGGCAGAAGAGCATCACCAGGATTATTACAAGAAAAACCCAATACATTATAATAGGTATAAGGCAGGTTCTGGAAGGCAGAGTTTTCTTAAAGTGGTATGGGAAGATGAAGCAAAAAGGAAAGTCTATGAAAAACCAGATGACAAAATCATAAAGGAAAAGCTTACTGACCTGCAATACAGTGTCACCCAGAAAAATGGTACAGAAAGACCTTTTTCCAATAAATACTGGGACAATAAAAAAGAGGGGATTTATGTGGATATTGTTACAGGAGAGCCTCTTTTCTCATCTGGGGATAAATTTGAATCAGGCACGGGCTGGCCAAGTTTTATCAAGCCCCTTGCAAATGAAAACATTGTTGAAAAGAGGGATAAAACCCTTTTTTCAGTGAGAACAGAAGTGAGAAGCAAGCATGGAGATTCTCACCTGGGACATGTTTTTGACGACGGTCCAAAGCCTCTGGGTATGCGCTATTGTATCAATTCTGCATCACTTAGGTTTATACCTAAAAAGAATTTTAAAAAAGAGGGTTATGGAGAATATACAAAATTGTTTGAATAATTCAAATTTATGGACAGAACACAATTGTATCATGATACATATTGAGATCTTTGAATAATATTTTTACCTTTATCCAAATTTTCTCTGATTTTATCATTCCAAAAAATATAA
>CAZYDL010000145.1:0-8619 GCA_964646305.1 uncultured Desulfobacula sp.
AAACAAACCTCTTTGGGTTTATCACATTGATAATGAATCCGGCATGCACATTCCGTTAAAGCAGAGGAATCTGCCTGGGTAAGTATGGATATGGCCTGTTGTGTCGGAATCACCCATTGTTTTGCTTCAAGGGATTTTTCAATGGGGATCACCCTGGATGTATAAACAATTTTACCTTCACGCAGCCATTTATCGTATCGGTTGGAATATTTTGTCAGATATGAATCCATGAGTTCCTCTTTTTTTTTAAAATGGATATTCATCCATGGGTTCTTGCCAATTTTTTAAACATATTAGCAAGACCAGTGGACAAGGTATAAATATTTTCAACGGGCAGGTTCTTATCGGCAGTATTGTCAAAAAACAGATTTAGATCCGATTCCAGGCCGTCTTCTGGATGATTATAGCAGATTAACATGGGCACCAGCGGCAAAGGATAAATGATCAGGGAAATATCGGCATCATAATGGTTTTGAACAGGCCTGCCATTAAACAACTCAATGATATCCTGGAAAAATGAAGGAGTTGTATCTGCCACCTGTTTAAAAGAGTCCACACATTGATGTTCAAAAAACCGGGCCCAGTCTCTGGACGTTTCAAGCTCTCTAAAGGGTACCCATGATCCGGTCAACGGAACCCCTTTACTGGTCAACACATAATTTAATACTGGTGGGACAATCCAGGGATTTACATGAATATCGGTGGAGATCCCGCCATTTTTACCAATTCCAAAGTCTTTGCCAAGAATTTTTAAAACCAACCTGCCATTTAAAAAGTTGCCTCCCAGTTTTTCAGCCCTGGGCTCAAGATCAATCTGATTTACCTGGCCTTTTAACTGTGCGATCACCTTGATATAATCCTGCTCAGATGCGGACTCATATTCTAATTTTTTAGAACCGTATTTTTTAAGAATGTCTTCATTAATAAACGGGCATTGGCTTAATGGGATCTGGCCCTGGAATACAGCTACAGCAAACGCCAGACAGGTGGGCTTATTGCATTTTCGGCAATTGATTTTTTCCAAAAGTTTAAAGACATCCATGGTATTTTTAAATTCAATCATTGCATTAACCTTTTTTGTTTTCATCAGCTGCAATTAGCTTTCTTGCCAAAAGACTGCTGGTCATAGCCAGAGACTCCGGGTCCAGATAATATTCACCCTGTCTTTGAAACAGAACCTTACACTCTGCAGGAAAGTCTTCATCTGCATCGTTCATCAACAGCAGCAGTGATAATCGAGGCAGCACTGTAAATGAAATCGATAAATCATAATTCAGATCCATTTGCGGTTCAGTCCCATTCACCTTTTTACATACGGTTTTCAGCTCGACCAGACGGTTTGAAAAATGAGTTTCAATCTGTCCTGTGGTCTCTGTATTAAAAAAATTGGCATTGGTAAAATGTGACTCCTTTTTAAAATCCCGAAATGTGCACCACTCTCCATCAAGGTATAATTGATCCGGACAAAGCAGGATATATTTGGCTAAAATGACGCATGTCACATAGTCTACCTTTTTATTGTCCATTTTAAAAATACCCTGGCCGGATACCTGATAGATTTGATTAAAGAAGGGAATATGGGCAATGTTATTTTCAACTTGAATGCCAAGCTGGTCTTTGATGGATTCAAAATCTACTGTTTCAATTTGTCTGCAATAGTCTTTGTAGTATTCTTCAAATATTTTTGAACGCTGAACCATATAAAACTTATCTCCATTTTTTGATACTGGTTATGCTACATATATTGGATTACTTAACCTATATTTTAATTATTAACATCCCCCATTTGGGCGATTTTTAATACATTTATTGATTAAAATAAAGTATAGTAAAATTTTTATCGGTTTTACAGGGAGCTTGATATCCTTAAAGATCTACCTTATGCTTGGACAAAATGAATTGGACAGATAATCATGACATCACAACATTCAAATATCGGATTTCACAATTTGCGTGTATGCTCCATGGGCCGGGGGCCTGCCACCCAGCCTGCGGAAAGACTAAAGGCATGCATGATGGCAGATTTTGATTTTTCCATGGATATTGAATTCTTATTTCCCTATATCAATGCCGTGGCAAAAAATGCCCAATTGTATGATAATCCATCCTATATCCGATTCGGTTTTGATCATACCCTGTGTGTGTTATATCCAGACAGAGGTCTCGCCTCTCCGTTTGATGATAATGTGGATGCAAGGGATTTTATGATTCGGTTCATGGCGTTTTTAAATGATATTTACCAAGGGAAAGATAAGATCACTCCCCGGTATAAAATTTTCAGCCAGACTGCCATCACGCAAATATTAAAACTGCTGCCCCAGACCAATTGCAATGATTGCGGTTTTAACACATGCATGGCCTTTGCTGCCATGCTTGGCAGACAACAGACCATTCCGGGGCGTTGCCCTCACATCAGCCGGCCGGTGCAGGAGAAAGCAATTTTTCCAATCCTTGATATCAATGGTAATCTTTTGTCCACAATTACCCTGGATATTGATAACACCAGGAATGTATCAGCCTTGGATTCAGCAAAGCAATATATTGAAAATCTGGAAAAAAAAATTGCGCAATTATCTGACATGAAAGGCGATCTAAAGGATGAAGCCAACTGCCAATTGCCGACCCCCTTGAGTCAGAGGGAAATTGAAATACTTCAAATGCTGGCCTGCGGCACTACAAATGTGGAAATCTCGGAATCTCTGCATATCAGCCCACATACGGTGAAAAGCCATATTAACCACATTTTTAATAAATTGGGGGTGCACAACCGAACCCAGGCATCGGTTTGGGCCACCCAGAATCATTTTGTTTAACCGTTAATTTATGTTGGGACGGAGCCCTGGTCAACATGTGTATACCATTAGTGGAGAACCCAGAACGTATCAGTAAATTTTAAGTTTAGTCAGCAAGTTCTATTGATATGATCTCAATTTCCCTGCCGGTAAGCAGTTCAATCTCACCATTTTCACAAAAGGGACATTGAAACAAAGGGTCTTCCACCTCTCTTGTCCTGTTGCAGGATTTACAATGCACGGTCACAGGAATAAAATCAATATTTAAGACAGCTTTTTCCAAGGCAGTATCCTTTGTGATGATCTCAAAACAGAAAGTCAGGCTGGATTCAACAACAGCTGCAAGTTTGCCAATTTTAAGATTTACTTTTTCAACCTCTGGGTTTTCAATATCTCCAGGAATGGAATCCAGTGCTATTTGAACCAATTGCTGTGCAATTCCCATCTCATGCATGAATTTATTCCCTTTTTAAATAAAAATCTTTTTTAAATTCTAAAAATCCATCATGTTCAATTGCTTTGCGCATTTTTCCCATAAGTTCATTATAATAATAAATATTGTGAATTGTATTTAATCTGTAAGACAGCAGTTCCCTTGATTTGTACAGGTGCCTGAGATAACTTCGTGAATAATTTTGACAGGTGTAACAATTACAATTTTTATCAATTGGATTTTTATCAAGCTTAAATTTTGCATTGGAAATATTCATTGTTCCCTGGGAGGTGAAAAGCTGACCATTTCTTGCATTTCTTGAAGGCATTACACAATCAAACATATCACATCCCATACCCACAAGTTCAACAAGATTCTCAGGAGTGCCGACTCCCATAATATATCTTGGTTTATTTTGGGGCAGCAGCGGCAGGGTATGATCTGCCATTTCATACATCAGCTCTTTTGGCTCTCCCACACTCAAGCCGCCTATGGCAAATCCTGGAAAATCAATATCAGTTAATTGTTGAGCTGAAAGAGTACGAAGGTGTTTAAACATACCGCCTTGTATGATTCCAAATAAATTATTTGGGCTCTTTTTTTCCTGCCAGAAGTCAAAACCCCTTTTGGCCCACATACTTGTCTTGTTCAAAGCCTCCATGACCTGTTTTTCATTGGCAGGATATCCCATGCACCAGTCAAGTGACATCATAATATCAGAGCCGAGAATAATCTGGATCTCAACAGCTTTTTCAGGAGAAAAAAAATGCCTTGACCCATCAATATGGGATTGGAATGACACACCTTCATCTTTGAATTTTGCAAGTTTTGCAAGGGAATAAAACTGGAACCCCCCGGAATCTGTCAGCATTGGCTTGTTCCAGCGTATAAATTCATGGAGACCTTCCATGTGTTCGATAACTTCACACCCGGGACGCAGATAAAGATGATAGGTATTGCCAAGAATAATCTGGGCATTGCAGTGATCTAGGTCTTCTTTGCTGATTGACTTAACAGAACCTAAAGTTCCCACGGGCATGAAAACAGGAGTATTAATAATTCCATGTTCAGTTGTAATTTTCCCAAGTCTAGCCCGTGACTGGTTTGAACCCTGGACTTCATAGGATTGTTTTAATAAATCAAAGTTTAGCATCTTATCCTTATTCAATCAGCATGGCATCGCCATAGCTGAAAAATCTATAATCTTTCAGTTTTGCTTCCTCATAGGCTTCCAGTATTTTTTCTCTTTGATAAAATGCAGATACCAGCATCAAAAGCGTTGATTCAGGAAGATGAAAATTTGTAATCATGGCATCAACACATTTAAAAATATAGCCAGGATAAATAAAAAGATCGCACATGCCGCTTTTTGCTGCAATCATGCCGTTTTCATCAGAAAGAAACTCAAGGGTCCTTACACTTGTTGTACCAACAGCAACAATACGACGGTTTTCTTTTTTTGCCCTGTTGATCAAATCTGCATTCTCATTTGACAAAGAAAAATATTCAGAATGAATTTCATGATCTCTTATATCATCCACCCTTACCGGAACAAAAGTACCATATCCAACATGAAGAGTAATCTGGGCAATTTCAATCCCCTTTGCCACAAGGTCATCCATTAAAGATTGTGTGAAATGAAGGCCTGCAGTTGGTGCAGCCACTGCCCCCTTTTTTGATGCATAAATTGTCTGATAATCTTGATTATCACTTTTATTATTGACTGTGTCATCTCTTTTTATATAAGGGGGTAGAGGAATTTTTCCATATTTCTGCAAAAAATCAGGAAAATCCTTCCCATTTAAAAATCTAATCTCAGAAGTGTATCCTTTAACATTTTCAACCCTTGCCTTAACCTGGGTTTCAGATTTGCCATCCAATAAAAGTATGGAACCCTTTTTTGGACGTTTGGAAGCCTTGATCAAACATTCACATTGAAAAAACCCTTTCTCTGCAAGGCTTCTCATGCCTGCTGCATAATCAATGATTAAGATTTCAATTTTCCCGCCAGTCTCTTTTTTACCCAAAAGCCTTGCAGGAACAACCCTGGTATTATTGATCACAAGAAGATCATCGTCTTTAAGCAGAGATACAAGGTCAGTAAATTGATGATGGCTAAGACTTTGTTTTTTTCTATTAAGGTGCAGAAGTTTTGATTTGCTCCTGTTTTTGCAGGGTGTCTGGGCAATTTTACCGGCAGGCAGATCATAATCATAATCAGGCAGTTGAAACATCAGGAGCTACCCATGGCAAAATAAACTATGCAAAGCCCTGCAAGCATTAAAATAAATCCGAATTTTCTAAGCTGTGCATCATCAAGATTGATAATTGTCTGCACCACTTCTTTCATCTTTGTTGGAAAGGCAAAATACGGCAGACCTTCAATGATCATGACCATACCGATCACACTGAAAAAAAACTTCATATAAAATTTATCCTTTGCTTAAGAAAGAAGTATCACATATTTATAGTGCTGGACTATCATATTACGTGTATTCGGGCAACAAAATATAAAGCAGCTGGAGGGGAACCACCAATTATTCTACGGCTGTCTGGAACTGGTATAGGCATGCCAACTAAAACCAGGTCCAAAACCGCTCAGATTTATTGTCAATATTGTTCATAATGAACTTTATCGTATAAAAGGCTGTCTTTTTTATGTCCTGTTTTTGTCTCATTGGCATAGCCGATTGCTATTATGGATTCAACCCGATACTTCCCGGGAATATTTAAAATTTCCGCCACCCTGGTTTCAGCTGAGATTTCATCTTTATAAAATCTTTTTCTGATTTGAACCCAGCAGGAATCGAGCCCCATGGATTTTGCTGCAAGCTGTATATAAGTTGATGCAATGGAAGAGTCTTCAATCCATACATCACATTTTTCAGGGTCTGCAATAATGACAATACCAAGGGCAGCATTTTTTAAGAACCCTGCTCCATGGGGTTTGGAATTAGACAATGCATCAAGCTTTTGCCTGTCTGCTATGACAATGAATTCCCATGGGTTAAGACTTCGTGAAGAGGGGCTTCGCAAACCTGCTTCAATCAATAAATCAATCTTTTCTTTTTCAACGGGTTTATCCTTAAATTGTCTGATACTTCTTCTATCTCTTATTAATTTCAGAAACATGATAATCCATCCCTATGCTTTTGTTTTTTTCAAGTTTGCTGTTCATAAATAAATTGTGTTATAAAGAATATGCAGGCAGCATGCTTATGTCAATATAAGCAGTAACATATTCAGGATGATAAAATCATTTTTTCATAAAAATTATAAATCACTTTGCAAATCATTTTGTATTTTTATACTATAAAAAATAATACTTTTTCATCACTGGCAAATAAAAGGAGATAAAATGGATAAACTTGATGCAATATTTGCACCTGAAACCATAGCTGTTATAGGAGCTTCAACCACAAAAGGAAAAGTGGGACATGATATTTTTGCAAATATTCTGGCAGGAGGATATAAAGGCACTCTTTATCCTGTTAACCCAAAGGCAAAATCTGTATTAAGCGTAAAATGCTATACCAGTATATCAAATATCCCGGATCCCATTGATCTTGGAATGATTATTCTTCCTCCAAAGGCTGCTTTGCAGGCGGTTAAAGATTGTATTACCAAGGGTGTTAAAGGCATTGTAATTGTTTCAGCAGGCTTTAAGGAAGTTGGGGGAGAAGGCGCGCACATTGAAAAACAAATCAAGGTTCTGTGTGCTAACGCAGGTGTAAGAGTGGTGGGCCCCAATTGCCTTGGAGTTATTAATCCATCTAAAAATGTATCTTTAAATGCCTCTTTTTCCGCAAGAATGCCAACACCTGGCAATGTCTCCTTTATTTCCCAGAGTGGCGCTCTTTGTACAGCAGTTCTTGATTATGCCGCAGACAAGGGATTTGGTTTCTCCAAATTTATCTCCATTGGGAACAAGGCTGATGTGGATGAACTGGATCTATTGAGATATTATCATAATGACCCTGATACAGATGTGGTCATGATATATATGGAAGAGTTATCACGGGATGCCAATGAGTTTATTTCAGAGGTCAGGGATATGACCTCGGGAACTAATCCCACCCATGTCATTGCCATAAAATCAGGCTCCTCAGATGCAGGAGCCAGGGCTGCAGCATCTCATACAGGTGCCCTTGCAGGTTCTGATGCTTTGTATGATGCAATTTTTACAATGTCAGGGATACTTCGCTGTAAATCAGTAAATGAATTATTTGATTATGCCCAGGCCTTTGCTGCCAATAAATATCCTGCCAGTGACAAAATTGCCATTATTACCAATGCTGGAGGTCCTGGAATCATTGCAACTGATATGAGTGAGCAGTCAGGATTAAAACTTGCACAATTTTCAGACAATACTATTAAGGAATTAAAAAAATATCTTCCCTCCACTGCCAACTTCCATAACCCTGTGGATGTAATTGGGGATGCAGCAAGCGACAGATATGAAAAAACACTTGCAACGGTATTAAGTGATGAAGAGGTGGATGCTGTTTTGATTATTCTGACACCACAGTCCATGACCGATGCCATAGGTACTGCCAGAGCCATTGTAAGCATTGCAAAAAACAGCAGAAAACCAATTGTCTGCTCTTTTATGGGGGTTGTGGATGTATCAGATGGAGTAAAACTTTTACAGGAGCATAAAGTTCCTGTTTATCAGTTCCCGGAAAGTGCTGCCAGGTCACTTGGAGCGTTGAGACAGGGGATGAAATGGCTTTTTAGAAAAATTCTGCCCCAGTTTGATTTAGAATATGATGCAGCCAAAGCTGGAAAAATCATAGATGGGTATCTAAAAGAAGGCCGGCTGGTTCTTGGAGAACTTGACGGCAATGAAATCCTGAAATGCTATGGTTTTAAGACTCTTCCCATGGCCTTGTCTGAATCCAGAAAAGATGCAGGCAACATTGCAGACACAATTGGCTATCCCGTTGTCATGAAAATTGTATCTCCTGATATTTTACATAAAACAGATGCAGGAGGTGTTATTGTGGGGCTTGAGGATAAAAAGAGTGTGGAAGAAGCATATGAAACAATCATGGAAAAAGCCAAAGCTTATAATCCCGATGCACACATGGAAGGTGTCCTGATTCAAAAGCTTGCCCCAAAAGGCAAGGAGGTTATCCTGGGGCTTTCAAAAGATCCGGTTTTTGGCCATGCTGTCATGTTTGGACTGGGAGGAATATTTGTTGAAGTTTATAAAGATGTAGCTTTCAGGTTATCTCCCATGGGAAGAAATGTTGCAAGAAGAATGGTCAGATCAATTAAAGGGTATCCAATCTTCAAAGGACTGCGGGGAGAAAAGCCTTCGGATATAGAGACCGTGGAAAAACATATAGTTGCTTTAAAAGCCATGGCAGATAATCATCCCATGATCAAAGA
>CAZYDL010000146.1:0-8587 GCA_964646305.1 uncultured Desulfobacula sp.
TGAAACCGGAGTGTACATGAGTACATGAGGATTGCAAAATTTTGCAGCAACGAAATAGATGGGTGAGTTTTTATCCAAATACTAATTTATTAGCTGGCCTGTGAGGTAGGTACATGTAATGGACAGACACTCAAGGTCAAGATATTCCTGTGCATCCCCATGATATAAGAATCCTGCCTGTGCAGGCATGAGATCATCTTTGTCGTTAAAATTCATGATAATCGGAATTCTATGCAATGCTTTAAATCTGACACAAAGATCATAGTTTGCTGTTTCCACTATAACACCGCCAAGTTTAAGGCATTGCTTTCTTAACTTTTCAATATTGCCTGAAAAAGAAGTTTCAATTATTTTATTTGTGTTTGATGTAAACCTTGAAAACAGAGGGCCGCTGTTTTTAAATTCTCTGAATGTTACTAATTTGCTGGATTTTTCAGGTAATTTTTCAGGGCACAATAAAATATACTGACATAATAAAAACTTGATGGCAAAGGTAATCTCTATATTATCAATATCTTTTATACCATCTTTATGAACAACAATCCTGCGATTAAAAAAATCAAACATCAAAGAATTATTTTTATAACGACCGCCTAAAATATCAGCTGTTTTTGATAGATCAATTGCCTGAATCTGTGACATACACTCATCATATTTTTGATCAAATATCTTTGAATTATTCACAAATAATCACCGCTTTTTAAATGTATCAAGTTTTTTGAGCAGTATATCATATTCATCTTCATATTCAAGAAGTTCATACATTACAGGCGGTTTTGTTGAATGGGCAGGAAGACGATCCCTTGTCTCTTTGATCAGAATTTCAAGCTCATCCATTCGCTTTTTTATGTCATCAAATGATTCAGCCATACTAATAATTAATTCCTGCGGCTTTTACAAATTGAGCACTGCTGGAATGGCAGGGAGTAACACCAAAAACCATACCACAGGTCGGGCAGGACGATTCCATATATTCCATTTGGAAAATCTTATCACAATTGTCACAATTTATTTCAAGAGAGCTTTCAAGGGGACTTGAATTAAATCCCATCATCCTGATTTTATCCACTATCTGTTTGCCTGATTCATGGGCACCTGAACATCCGTCATGCATAAGTATTACCTCCCTGTCTGTTAAATATTTTTATTTTCTAATCTAATATTTAACAAAAAAACAGTCCCAGGGAATTGATCTAAATCAAGAAATGGAAACTTTATTTTTCTTTTAGTGCAATGGTCCGGTTCACTCCAGGATAATACAAGAATTCAAAGGTCTCTCATATTGGGGTAGATTAAGGCTTGCGTTTATCTTTTAAAATCTGGTTTGAAATTACAATTCTCTGGATTTCACTTGTGCCTTCATAAATGGTAAAGACCCTTGCATCACGGTAGAATCTTTCAACCGCATAATCTTTGGTAAAGCCATATCCACCATGCATCTGGATAGCTCTTGCCGTTACTTCATTTACCATTTCAGATGCAAAGAGTTTGGCAATGGAGGCTTCTCTTGTATAGGGTTTTTTCCTGTCTTTTAAAGAGGCTGCTGAAAAAATCAATTGCTTTGCAGCTTCTATTTGTGTTGCCATATCAGCAATCTGGAATCTTATGGCCTGATGTTTGGAAATGGCAACTCCAAATTGTTTTCTATTTTTTACATATTTGACAGCAGCATCAAATGCCGCCATTGCAACGCCGTATGATTGTGCAGCAATACCTATCCTGCCGCTGTCCAGCCCTGACATGGCTATTTTAAAGCCATCACCCTCTTTACCAAGTATGTTTGCCACGGGAATTCTGCAATTTTCCAGGATTAGATCTGTTGTATCAGACGCTCTTAATCCCATTTTATCTTCCAAGTGACCAACTATAAGACCTGGAGTCCCCTTGGGGATTACAAAACAGCTGATACCTTTATGCCCCTTGCTCTGATCTGTTTTAGCTGTTATCAAAGTTACTTTTGAGTTCTTACCGCTTGTGATAAAACGTTTGGTTCCATTAAGAATATAGTGATCTCCATCTAGGACAGCTGTTGTCTCCTGACTCACTGGGTCTGAGCCTGCGTCAGGCTCTGTAAGGCCAAATGCACCTATTATTTCACCGGAAGCCAAAGGAACAAGAAATTCCTGTTTCTGCTCTTCTGTCCCGAATTTCAAAAAGGTTTCACAAACAATTGAATTTTGAACAGACATGACAACGGAAGTTGATGCACAGGAATAGGCAATCTCAGACAATGCCAGCACATAGGAGATTGCATCGGCTGCTTCTCCTCCATACTCTTCGGGAATCATCATTCCCATTAACCCCAGTTCTGCCATCTGTTTGAAATTTTCAGATGGAAATTCCTTGGTTTTATCCCTTTCAGCAGCAGTGGCAGCAATAACTTTGCGTGAAAACTCTCTGACCATATTTTGAATCATTAATTGTTCAGCAGTAAGTTTGAATAACATATAATTTTCCTCTTTTATTTTCCTGAAGGTCTATGGAGCATACACCACAACAACAAGCTGGGCATCTGTTTTGCCGGTATTTACCAAATCATGTTTAATGCCGGAATTAAAATGCAGAGAGTCTCCAGCTTTTAATGTATTGACATTATCTCCCACCTTGACTTCCACTTGACCTTTAAGCACATAAACAAATTCTTCACCTTCATGCTGGAAACCAACACCATCATGGACTTTGCCTGCTTCAACAACAATTTTAAATGCCTTAAGATGCTTGTTTTCAGCATTTGGAGTTAAAGATGTATATGCATAGTTATCCGTACGTTTAGTATATGCTTTGGACCTTTTTTCAATGGTATCATCCTGCTCTTTGAGTAGAAAACTTGAATCAATGTGAAGTATTTTTGAAATCTGTAGCAAAGTTCCAACAGACGGTCTTTGATCTCCGCCCTCAATCTTCTTTATGAATTCCTTTGACATTCCTGTCTCATTGGCCATTGTGTCAAGGGTGATTTTCTTATTAAGTCTGGCTTTTCTTATTCGCTTGCCAATTGGTATGATTTGAGTCTTTTTTGCCATTGTATCTCCTATTCAACTACTTCAATCCAATTTTCACTGTCTATTGTTTTACCATATTGAATATCAGTTAATGTATTATAAAATTTCATTGCAACTTTGCCTGGACTTCCATCACCAATGGAGATGTCTTTATCACCATATCTTATCTCACCCACAGGAGAAATAACTGCAGCAGTTCCTGACCCGAAAACCTCTTTTAATTTCCCCTTGTCATGGGCCTGGAAAATTTCATCTATGCTTATTTTTCTTTCAGATATTTTCATTCCCCATTTTTTTGCAAGGCTGATAACAGAATACCTTGTTATGCCGGGCAAGATGCTGCCGGTAAGATCAGGGGTTAAAATTTCATCATCCACAACAAAGAAAATATTCATGGCCCCAACCTCTTCTATATATTTTCTTTCAATGGCATCAAGCCATAGTACCTGGGCATAACCATCTTCCTTTGCTTCTTCCGAGGCAATAAGGCTTGCAGCATAATTACCGGCAGTTTTAAATTCACCTACACCGCCTTTGACAGCTCTAACATGATCCTTTGAAACCCAGATTTTTACAGGGTTCAAACCTTCGGCATAATATGCGCCAACAGAAGAGAGTATGATATAAAACTTATAAGAGAAAGATGCACGTACTCCCAGGAAGGGATCTGTTGCTATAATGGTTGGTCTTATATAAAGAGAAGTCCCAATGGTTTCAGGAATCCATTTTTCTTCAATTTTGATCAATTTTTTTAAGGCATCCATGATAAAATCTACATCAAGCTGCGGGATACACATGCCCTTTGCAGACCGGTTCATTCGTTCAAAATTATCCCTTGCCCTGAACAGCTGAATTTTTTTATCTGCTGTTTTATATGCTTTTAAACCTTCAAAGATAGCCTGGCCATAATGAAACACCATGGCAGCAGGAGAAATAGTAAAATCAGTATAGGGCATTATTTGCGGGTCATGCCACCCCTTATCTGGTGAATAGTCCATGACAAACATATGATCGGTAAACACCTGTCCAAAGCCAAGGTCTGAATCTTCAGGCCGCGTCCTCCCGGTTTCAACCCGGGTAACTTTAATTTCCATTTTTCCTCCATTTTACTATATATTTATAATTCATTAATTTTATTTTACTATATGAACAATTTTCCATCCAAATATGCGTTCTGGGTCAGGCAATATTAAATATATAGTGCATATCAAATTTAAACTTTATCAAGATATCTTTAAATATATTGACTAACACATTTTATTTTAGCTACTATATAGGATTATTCCATTAAGACAAAGGAAAAAATTATACTCAAAATTCAATTTGATTGAGTTGATATAAAATGCAAACAATGAAAGCTCTTGTAAAAGACTTTAAAAAAGGTTTTAAAGCAATGAGATCAGGGCAGTCTGGAAAGGTTATACTTGACTGGGATTAAAATTTATTTAACACTATGAGATCTTTGAATAATGTTCAATTTTGTTTTAGTGCAAGGAAGATGAAAATTATAACCGGAGGAATACATAAAGTATTTTGAGGATTATCGTTTTCATATTCCGTGGCAATTGGGCAAAAAAGGACGTTATTCAAAAGTCTCTATGATTATGGTTGGCAGCAGCTGACAATCGACAAAATTTCTGATTATAGAGAAAACAGTG
Source organism: uncultured Desulfobacula sp. (assembly GCA_964646305.1). GTDB lineage: Bacteria > Desulfobacterota > Desulfobacteria > Desulfobacterales > Desulfobacteraceae > Desulfobacula. Next base: position 4,661 of record CAZYDL010000146.1, read on the forward strand.
GAGAAAATTAGAGAGGAGTTTAATACGTGGAAAGCATTCTTGAAAACAAAAGAGTTCTTGTGGTTGATGATGAGCCGGATATATTGGAAACCCTTGAAGAATTGCTTTTTACCTGCTCCATTGATACTGCTTCCAGCTTTAAACAGGCCATTGAATTGCTGAAAAACAATACCTATGATGTTGCTGTCCTTGATATCATGGGGGTTAAAGGCTATGAAATCTTAAAAGCTACAAATAAACTCCATATTCCCTCTCTAATGCTTACAGCCCACGCACTCACCCCGGATAATTTAAAACAATCCATTGAAAAAGGTGCAGATGCCTATGTCCCCAAGGACAAACTTGTTGATATCTCCATGTATGTTGCCGATGTATTAACAGCAAAACAACAGGGAAAAACAGGCCATACTGAATGGTTTTCATCTCTTTTGCCTGTATTTGACAAAGTATTTGGTAAAAACTGGAGAAAAACAGACAAAGACTTTTGGGAGGACTTTGATAAAAAAAATAATATGGGCAATTCCACCAATAAGTGATACAGCCTGTCGCCTCTATTTATAACCTATTTCCTCGGATAGAGGTATCTTGCTTCTTACAAAAATACCCGTTGCCCTTGCAATTTCTTTTTCATTTGAATCAAACAAAATTGACTCACAGATAAACTGGGACCTGTTTTGATTAACAACCCTGCCAATTGATTTTATCACACCATTAGACACAGGTCGTGTAATATATGTTGTAAAACTGGTTGTCAGGACAAAAACATCTTCAACAAGGGAGTTGGCAGCGAAAAATGCTGCATTGTCCAGGGCAAGAAAATATAGTGCCCCGTGCATGGCGCCTGCCGCATGAAAAAGTTTTTCCTGCACAGTCATAGTGATCTGAGCCTCACCTTTTTTAACACTCACCCTGGCGCCTGTAAATTGTATGAACGATGCGGAATGCATCATATTTTCCAGTTTTATATAGTGATCTTTGCTTATCATTAATTACTTCCCTTAATTTATCTCTTAAAGCTATATTAAACCAATTCCCTTTGGCATTGGAGGAATTTTTTCTCCTGCAAGGACATATCCTCCGTCCAGCCTTAAAACGCTTCCTGTCATATATGTGGCATCCTTGATAATAAAATAACAGGCCTTAACCACATCATCCATGGTGCCTGTTCGTTTCATAAGAGTGTGATTTATCAGGGACTGCTTCTCTTTTTTTGTAAGGACTTCTTTCCATCCCCGAGTGTTTTGTGCATGGCGGGTTTCAAAAATACCAAGCATGATTTCATTTACCCGTATATTGGGGGCTCCAAGACGCGCCCAGGTTTCAGTCAAAGAAGAGATTGCTCTGTTGGCAGCTGCATATCCATCATTAAAAACAAGAGCTGCAGGACCACACCGCCCCACAATACCTGCTATGGATGATATATTGATAACCACTGCATCCCTGGATTTTTTTAATAGAGGGAACACAGATGTAAATACCCATTGTTTGGCTTTAAGAGTTGTTTCAATTTCAAGATCCCATTGTTCTTCAATGTATTCACCGTGTACCGTAGGCCAACCGCCACGTTCGATATTATTTATTAAAATATCCAAACGACCATATTTTTTTTTTATATGTAAAGCAAGCATTTCAATCTCTTTAATATTGCGCAGATCAGCAGTGATAATAGTATGTTCAGCTTTGGAGTCTTTGAAATCTTTTTCCATGTTTTCAAAGGAATCTTCCCAGTCATGGCGCACTAATACAAGCCTGGCTCCCTCTTTTGCAAGGCCAAGACCGATTGCTTTCCCCATGCCTTTAACAGCCCCGAGAACCAGGGCAATTTTGCCTTTAATCTCCATGTTCACTATTCTCCAACATTCATTTTTATACCAAACAGCATAAATTTCACCCAAATAAGTCCAAAATTTAATAGGGCCTCATCATCTTTTTTGATACTCTCTTTAAGACTTTCAGAGATATTTAATTCATCTAAAAGATTATTGTTAAAAATCTGCTCTTTGAACTCATCTAAATCATACAAAGCCAGATAAAACTTATCAGACAGGGCACCTTCAAGTTTACCCGGTAAAACCTGATTTTTAAGGCTTATTAATTCTATAAGCCTGTCATTCTCTTTATTGTGTTTTTCAACATTTTGACTTTTAAGCCACTCTCTGACTTTCTGAGTGGATTTTTTTTTAAACCCTTTACAATGGGGTTCTTCAATGAGCGCAAAATATTCGCCGATTTCTCCTGTTTCCCTGGATCTGGCAATTGCACGGGCCATTGGATACATGCGGCAGGATGCTGGTCTATCCTCGTACACAGAACACCCTTTTGGAGTTACAAAAGGACATTCATGCCCAGTGTCCGGGTTTGGTTTGAATTCAACCACAGGCAAACCAGATTCAGGCCCATAATGCAAAGAGGTATAAGTTCTTAAAAAAAATTGTGATGTTATGCCAAGATTATTTTTTAATCTCAAAACATCATAGGGTGTTAATGCCTGGTTTAAATCACGACAGCACTCATTAAAACATTGATTTTCTGAATTGCAACTAAAATTCATCAAATTGTCAAGATCAATTGGTATCATTTCTTCTGACATTTGTATTTTCCTTTGTTCAATTTTTAGTTTTTAAGTTTCTGACCTTTAGGTTAATTTTAGTTTTGAATTATGGTAATTCCCAATTTAAAAGAGCGAAATTCTTTTACTGATAATTCAAAATTCATAATTCAAACCTTTATTTTAAACTGCTTTAAAATATCAATTATCTTTCCAAATTGCCAGCCCCTTTTAAAACTTTAATATTTACTATATATTGTATTTTAATACTTGGGATTTCAATATATATTGTTAGTTTAGACACAAACTAAAACATTTAAAAATCAGGGCAAACCTTTTTTAAAAATTTCTTGATAAATACAGCTTGACAAACTCAGTAAGAGGGTGTTATTCGATTTTTGAATATATTTAGCGGTAGATATATTTTTAGCATCTTTTTGAAAATTTAAGAATTACTAGACCAGGCAGTAAAGCCTATATATACATTGTCTGGTTGAAATAAGAGAGTAGCACAACGGTATTGTGCATTTTTGATTAACTTATATTAATGGAGGTATTTTAAATGCCATCTTTTGTAATTGCAGAAAAATGTGACGGCTGCAAAGGCGGGGATAAAACAGCATGTATGTACATCTGTCCCAATGACCTGATGGTTCTTGAACCCAACGAAATGAAAGCATATAACCAGGAACCAGATCAATGCTGGGAATGCTTTTCGTGCGTTAAGATCTGTCCTACCCAGGCAATTGAAGTTAGAGGATATTCTGACTTTGTACCCATGGGAGGCTCTACTGTTCCCATGATGGGTACTGAGGATGTTATGTGGACATGTAAGTTTAGAAATGGTGTTATTAAACGATTCAAGTTCCCAATCAGAACAACTCCTGAAGGCGAGGCTAATGCATATCTTGACCTTAAAGGTAAAGATCTTGACAGTGGACTGCTTTCTACACAGGAAGCAGATGGTTATGTGCTTGTAGCTCCAAAAGAGCTTGCATAACTTTATTGTCAACCATTTAATTTTGATACTTAATAATTTAGGAGATATATAATGGGATTACCTAATAAACCTATTGGAGAACTTAAAGCTGTAAGAGATCCAAAGGTTGAGAAAAGAGAAGTTGATATTCTCATCGTTGGTGGCGGTATGGCTGCCTGTGGAACAGCATTTGAAGTAAAAAAATGGCTGGGCGATGATCAAAGTGTTCTGCTGGTAGATAAAGCAGCCATGGAACGAAGTGGCGCTGTAGCTCAGGGCCTTTCAGCTATTAATACTTATATCGGCGATAATAAAAAAGAAGATTATGTGCGCATGGTTCGTAACGATCTAATGGGTCTGGTGCGTGAAGATCTGATTTATGACCTGGGTTGTCATGTTG